>NZ_JBSGDA010000021.1:0-139890 GCF_053602135.1 Nocardia sp. NPDC004573 | reverse complement strand
GTCCAGCACCCGGGTGAACGGTTCGTGCCAGTGCAGCCGCCCGGCCTGTTCGGCCCAGAACGCGTCACGATCGGCCGCCGCCCGCTCATAGAGCGCGGCGTCGGCGTTCGCCTGCGCGGCGAACTCCGCGGTCGGCGGGTAGGCGGTGATGGTGCCGCCGTCATCGGTGGTTGCGCTGGTCACGCGAGATCTCCTAACGAAAGAGCAAGGGGGACGGGGTATGCCGGGCGACGATCAGTGCACCACCGCCTTCTCCGCCCCCACGCCGGTGAGCGAGCGAACCTCCATCTCCGCCGCCTTGGCCGGATCCTCGGACCTGCCGCCGACGAAGGTTCCGAGCACGCCGAGCAGGAACGCCAACGGGATGGACACGATGCCCGGGTTGGACAGCGGGAACCAGTCGAAGTCCATGCCGGGCAGCATGGCGGTCTTGGTGCCGGAAACCGCGGGCGAGAACACGATCAGCACGATCGTCGAGATCAGGCCGCCGTACATGCTCCACAGCGCGCCGGTGGTGTTGAACCGCCGCCAGAACAGCGAGTACAGGATGGTCGGCAGGTTCGCCGACGCCGCGACCGCGAACGCCAGCGCCACCAGGAAGGCGACGTTCTGCCCGTTGGCGAGGATGCCCAGGGCGATGGCCAGCACGCCGATCACCACCGCGGTGATCCGGGAGACTCGGACCTGTTCGCGCTCACCGGCTTTGCCGCGCTTGATGACATTGGCGTAGATGTCGTGGGCGAACGACGCCGACGCGGTGATGGTCAGCCCCGCGACCACCGCCAGGATGGTGGCGAAGGCGACCGCGGAGATCACGCCGAGCAGCACCACGCCGCCGAGTTCGAAGGCCAGCAGCGGCGCCGCCGAATTCTGCCCGCCCGCGGCCGCCAGGATCCGGTCCGGCCCGACGATCGCCGCCGCGCCGTAGCCCAGCACCAGGGTGAACAGGTAGAACGCGCCGATCAGGCCGATCGCCCAGACCACCGAGCGCCGCGCTTCTTTGGCGGTGGGCACGGTGTAGAAGCGCATCAGCACGTGCGGCAGGCCCGCGGTGCCGAGCACCAGCGCAAGACCGAGGGACAGGAAGTTGAGCTTCGAAGTCTCACTGCCGCCGTACTGCGCCCCGGGGGCGAGGACGTCACGCGCCGCGACGGCCTTGTTCGACGATTCGGAGACGGCTTCCTGCGCGGAGCCGAGAATGTCGGAGACGTTGAAACCGAACTTGGCGAACACCATGACGGTCATCAGCGCCGCGCCCACGATCAGCAGCACGGCCTTGATGATCTGTACCCACGTGGTGCCCTTCATGCCGCCGACCAGCACGTACACGATCATCAGCACGCCGACGACGGCGATCACGACGGACTGTCCGGTCTTGTCGGAGATGTCCAGCAGCAACGCGACGAGTCCGCCCGCGCCCGCCATCTGCGCGAGCAGGTAGAACAGCGACACGGTGAGCGTGGACAGGGCGGCGGCGGTGCGCACCGGGCCTTCCTTCAGCCGGAAGCTCAGCACGTCGGCCATGGTGAATTTGCCGGTGTTGCGGAGCATCTCGGCGACCAGCAGCAGCGCGACCAGCCAGGCGACGAGGAATCCGATGGAGTAGAGGAATCCGTCGTAGCCATAGACCGCGATCGCACCCGCGATGCCGAGGAAGCTCGCGGCGGAAAGATAGTCGCCCGCGATGGCGACGCCGTTCTGCGGGCCGGAGAAGCCGCGCCCCCCGGTGAAATAGTCGGCGGCGGTGGCGTTGTTCCGGCTGGCCCGGATCACCACGATCATGGTGAACACGACGAAGACGCCGAAGATGGCGATATTGGCGACCGGATTGCCGACTGTCGCGGCGGCGGCGTAGGTGTGCACGGTGTTCACGCTCGTTCTCCCTCGAGGTAGCCGCGGATCTTCGCCGCGCGCGGATCCAGTTCCCGGTTGGCGAACCGGACGTAGAGCGCGGTGATGGCGAAGGTGGAGACGAATTGACCGAGGCCGAGCAGCAATCCGACGTTGACGTTGCCGAACACCGGACGACTCATGAAGTCGTGGGCGTAGGCGCCGAGCAGGACGTAACCGAGGTACCAGAGCAGGAACAACGCGGTCATCGGAAACACGAAGCGGCGCAACCGCGTTCGCAGTTCCTGGAATTGGGGGCTGGCCTGGACTTCGGCGAATTCTGCTGCGCTCGGCGCTCGCCGCGGGGCGGTGTCGTCGAGTTCGGTACTGGTCATGATGGTCCTACCAAGTGACGTGGCTTACTTCTCGAGGACGGTAAGCCAGACCCGCGGGACGCCAGTAGGCTGTGGCGTGGGTCACTCCGTGAAGGTGTCCTAATCTGCGGTGAGCGGTCGATACCGCGCGACGAACGGTCGGGCGGCAGTGCGGTGGGCGGTCAGTCCGAGCGCAGACTGCGCTCGCGATCGGCGCCCATGCCCAGACGCTCGGGTGCGTGCATCCGGACGAAGATCCGGCTCACCGTTCTGGTCTCCAGCCCCCGGGTGACCGAGCTGACCAGCACCATGGTGGCGAACGCCAGGGGCACGCTGATCGCCGCCGGATAGCCGAGCAGCGCCGCGGGCCAGCCGCCCGCCACGTCGTCGGAGAATCCGCCGGTCACCGAGACGGCGGTGGCGGTGCCCGCGGCGAGCCCGCCCGCGATCAGACCGGCCGCCGCGCCCGTCGCGGTCAGCCCGCGCCACCAGATGCCGAGCACCAGCAGCGGGCACAGCGTGGAGGCGGCCACCGCGAAGGCCAGGCCGACGGTGCGGGACAGATCCAGCGACACCACCGTCAGCGACAGCGCCAGCGGCACCGAGCCCGCGACCAGGGCCGCGGTGCGGAAGTCCCGGATCCGCCCGCGCAGCATGTCGGTACTGAGCACGCCCGCGATGCTCACCAGCAGTCCGGACGAGGTCGACAGGAACGCGGCGATCGCGCCCGCGGCGGCCAGCGCCGCGAGCAACTGGCCAGGCAGTCCCGCCACCACCGATCCGGGCAGCAGCACCACCGCCGCATCGGAGGTCCCGGTGATCAGTAGCTGCGGCACGTACAGCCGGGCGAACGCGCCCAGCAGGACGGGGAACAGGTAGAACAGCCCGACCAGGCCGATCACCGCGAGCGCGGTCGCGCGCGCGGCCCGCCCGTCCGGGTTGGTGTAGAAACGCACCAGCACGTGCGGCAGACCCATGGTGCCGAGGAAGGTCGCGAGGATCAGCGAATAGACCTGGTAGGTCGGATGCGGTCCGCCCAAGCCGCCGCCGGGCGCCAGCCAGCCCGCGCCGTCGGCCGGTGCGCCCGCCACCACCGGCACCGCCGCCCCCGCCTCGAGCACCAACCGCGTTCCCGCGGCCAGCTCGTGCGCGCCGGGTGCCAGCGGCACCGGGCCGTCGACCGCGTGCTCGTCCAGGGTCCCGGTGATCGAGACCCGCTGCGGCGCGCTGACCCGCACCACCACGTCGGTGGTCACGTCGACGGTCGTGCGTTCGGTCACCACCGGCGGGGCGGGCGCGCCCAGTTCGCGCTCGTCGGCCAGGAAGTGCCCGAGCAGCACCAGCGCGGGCAGCGCCACCGCGGTCAGTTTCAACCAGTACTGGAACGCCTGGACCAGCGTGATCGAGCGCATCCCGCCGCCGACCACGTTGGCGATCACGATCGCGCCCACCGCCACCGCCCCCACCCAGTCCGGAACACCGAGCAGGATGTGCAGCGTCAATCCGGCCCCTTGGAACTGCGGGATGAGATACACCGCGCAGATGAGCACCACGACGGTGGCCGCGAGCCTGCGCAAACGCAATGAGCCGAGCCGGAATTCGGCGAAGTCGGGCACCGTGTACGCGCCGGAGCGGCGCAGCGGTGCGGCGACGAACAACAGCAGCGCCAGATATCCG
This sequence comes from Nocardia sp. NPDC004573, assembly GCF_053602135.1. Lineage (NCBI taxonomy): Bacteria > Bacillati > Actinomycetota > Actinomycetes > Mycobacteriales > Nocardiaceae > Nocardia > Nocardia sp. NPDC004573. Next base: position 136,009 of record NZ_JBSGDA010000021.1, on the reverse strand, counting down.
GCGGTGAATCCCACCGGGTACCACAGCGCGTCGGCGCCGTACTTCGCGATCAACCCGGCCACGCCGAGGAACGAGGCGGCCGAAAGGTATTCGCCGGAAATCGCGGCGGCGTTCCAGCGCGGGCCCACGCTGCGCGAAGCGACGAGGAAATCCGAGGTGGTGCGGGCCAGACGCACGCCGTACGCGCCGATCGCGACCGTCGCCAGCGCCGCGAGCATCAGCGCAGCCACCGTCAGCGCCGGGGCCGTGCCCGGCATCATGGCCTGCCTCCGGGCGGGCCGGATGGATCGGTGCGGCACGCCGCGCCGCCATCTCGACCGGTGAGTGAACGGAGCGGTTCGGTGTGCGATGCGGTCCGTGTGGGTGTCGTGCCCGGCGTCGGGGTGCGTTTTTGGGCGGGTTGGCTGAATCCGCGGGGTACCTGGGTCCTGGTGAAGTTTCGGCCGGGGGGTGAACGGAGCGGTTCGGTGTGCGATGCGCCCCAGGTCGCCGGTGCGGTTGACGCGTCCGCTGGGGATCGTGACGGTCTCCGGGTCCACCGGCTCCCGGTGGATGGCATGGACTCGCCGGTAGGGCGCGGATCGGCACGGGCCACGTGGGGGCGGGCGAAGCGGGTCGCCCGCACCTCGGCGGAGGTTCGGGTCGGGCGCTTCATCAGATCTCGGCCGGTGGGTGAAGGGAACGGTTCGGCGTGCGATGCGGGCCCTCTGGCCGGTGTGGGCGAGGCGCCCCCATCCGGGCAAGCTCGCCCCGCTCGCGGGAGCCACCGGTTCCGGCCGGGCACTCGGGATGTCCGCGCGCCGATCGGAGGGTGTGGATGGTGACGGGCCACGTGCGGGTGGGCGGAACCGGGCGTCCGTGCCGCGGGAGGAGTTCGGGCCGGGCGCACTGTCAGTCCTCGGCCAGTTCGAGGAAATCCTGTTCGTTGCGTTCGGCCAAGCGCACATACGTGCGGCCGATCAGGAACAGCAACGGGTATACCGCACCGCCGAGCAGCAGCCACGGCAAACGGATGCCCAGCACCGTCATCGATCCGATCGAGCCGGTGCGGAACAGCACCGGCAGCGCGCACAGCAGCGCGATCGTCACCAAGCCCACGCGCAGCGCGAGTCCGAGTTGCGCGCGGATGAGGCCGCCGATGAGCGCCTCGCCGAACTCGGTCTGCTCGGCGACTTCCACTCGCGTGCGCACCCGCCGTGCGCCTCGTCGCTCGGAGAGCACGACGCGGCTGCGCGCCGGGCGCTGCGGCGCGGTCACTGATTGCCCCAGTGTTGCCGCGGTCGGTGCACCAGCCGCTGTTTCAGTTCGCGCACCTGTCGTCGGCTCACCGGCAGTTCGACCGCTCGCGCGTCGCCCTCGGCGCGCAGGCACACCACGGTGCCGGAACCCACCGTGCGTAGCCCGGTGACCAGTCGCAGCGCCACCAGATACGAGCGGTGCACACGCAAGAAGCCCGCGTCCTGCCAGCGTGCTTCCAACGCCGACAACGGGATCCGTACCAGATGCGACCCGGCGCTCGTGTGCAGCCGCGCGTAATCACCGTCGGCTTCGACCCAGCTCACGCTCGATCTCGGCACCAGCGTCGTCACCCCGCCCAGCTCCACCGGAATGACCTCGCTCGCAGCGGCGCGCGCGTCGGCGGCCGGCTGGTGTGGCGTGCTGCGGGCCGCCGCGATCCGCCGCACCGCCTCCGCGAGCCGGGCCTCGCGCAGCGGCTTCAGCAGGTAGTCCACCGCGCCGAGGTCGAACGCGGCGATCGCCCGGTCATCGTGCGCGGTCACGAAGACCACGGCGGGCGGATTGGCGAACTCCGACAGGATGCCCGCCAGTTCCATACCGTCCAGGCCGGGCATGTTGATGTCCAGGAAGACCGCGTCGACCGGATGGGCGCGCAGCACCCGTAGCGCGCTGGTGGCGTCGCCCGCCGCGTGGATGTCCCCGATCTCGGTCCGCGCGCGTAGCAGATACACCAGCTCGTCCAGAGCGGGTTTCTCGTCGTCCACGGCGAGCACGCGCAGCGCGCCCGCCGGCTTGCCGGTAACGCGGGTCACAATCGCACCATCGTAAAGCTCCCCTGCCGGGCGGCCGATCGGGTGTCGTCGGCGGGACGCGCGCTGCTGCGGGGCGTCGCGCATGCCGGGGTCATGGCCGGATGCCCGCGCGGAATTTGGGGACGCGCAAGCTGACCTTCGTGCCCGCGCCGGGGGCGGTTTCCACGACCAAGCCGTAGTCGTCGCCGAAGGCCGCGCGCAATCGGTCGTCGACGTTGGCCAGGCCGACATGCGCGGACTCTCCCGACCCGGCGGGGCCCGTCCCGGCGTCGACGGCGTCCAGCGCGCCGGAGCGCAGGAGGTCCGGGTCCATGCCGACGCCGTCGTCCTCGACGCTGATCACGCAGTCGGTGCCCGCGTCGGTGGCGACGATGCTGACGGTCCCGCCGTGGGCGGTGCCTGCCAGCCCGTGCCGCACCGCGTTCTCCACCAGCGGCTGCAGCGCCAGGAAGGGCAGGACCACGCCGAGCACCTCGGGCGCGATCCGCAGCCGGACCTGCAGCGCGTCGCCGAAACGGGCGCGTTCCAGCGCGAGGTACCGCTCGATGTTGCGCAACTCGTCCGACAGCACCGTGAATTCGCCCGCGGCGCGGAAGGAGTAGCGGGTGAAGTCGGCGAACTCGAGGATCAGCTCCCTGGCGCGCGCCGGGTCGGTGCGGACGAACGAGGCGATGGTGTTGAGCGCGTTGTAGATGAAATGCGGGCTGATCTGCGCCCGCAGCGCACGCACCTCGGCGCGGTCCAGCCGGGCCCGCGACGCGTCCAGTTCGGCCAGTTCGAGCTGTCCGCAGGCATACCGGGCCACTTCGGCGACCGCGCCGAGCCGACCCGGTCCCGGCTGTCCGGTGCTCACCACGCCCAGGACCCCGGCCACGCCGTTGGATTCGATCAGCAGCGGTTGCGCGATCAGGGTGCGTCCCGCGTGTTCGCCCCGGCCCGGTCCGGCGACGAGCACCGGACGCTCGCCCGCGACGGCGCGCTCGGCGGCTTCGCCGAAGTATTCGGCCAGTTCGGCGTGCGGCCCGTCCCAGGCCAGCAGGGCGCCGTCGGGACCGGCCAGCGCGAGCGCCTCGGCCCCGGTGAGTGCTCGCAGGTGCTGGGCCGCTTCCCGGGCGGACTGCTCGGTGAGCCCGCGCCGTAGCGGCACCGCCGCGAGCGACGCGATGTGCAGCGCCGAATGCACCGCCCGCTCGGCGGGGGTGGTCACCACTCTGCGGGTGCGCGACCAGATCAGCAGGGCACCGGCGATCAGTGCCGCCGTGGCCGCGAGGGCGAGCGCGGTGGTCATGGCGGGCAGCGGCGCGGGGTCTTCATGGGCTGATTATCCGACCTGATCGGTTGCTGGGCGGTGGCGGCCGGGTAGCGCGAAGACGGCGTGCGGTCGAGCGCGGGGGTGTGCGACAAACGATCGCCATGGCGGCCGCACGAACCGGCCGGTTCGAGTCGAGCGCGGACCGCGCCGCCGCCGGGCGAGGGCGCGGTCCGGCCTGGGGGAGTCTCAGCCCTGGTACGGAGGCACCGTGAACTCGACGGTGCCCGGGTCGGGGAAGTGCGCCGCGCCGATGGTGACGGTCGCGGTGAACTGGCCGATGCCGGGCGCGAACAGCGTGGAGTGACTGCTGTTGCCCCAGTAGCCGGGGCCTTGGGCGACCACCTGGAAGGTGCCTTCCTGGCCGGTGCCGACGTTGTGCCAGTTCAGCGTGATCGGCAGCGTGCACGGCCCGGTGCCGACCAGCGTCGCGCCCACGGTGAACGCCGCCTGGTTGGGATAGGCGTTGCCGTTGACCGACATCTGCACCTGACCCACGCACGGCCCCTGAGCCAGGGTGTACACGGTGGCGAACGCGGCGGGGGCGGCCGTCGCGGGCGCGGCCGTCGCGACCAGTGCCGCCATCGCGGTGAGGGGGACGGTCAACAGCGCTGTCGTCGAATACATCGACACCTCCACGATTTCGGGAAAACAATCCTGCCTGTCGTGCTCGTCCGTCCCCGGAAGCGCTCGGCAGCGTCGCGGGGAGGGAAGCAGAGAGTACCGCCGTGTCACGGCCCTCGGCCGGTGGTTTCGGCATTCCCGCGCAGTCCCGACACTCGCGGAAATCGGCCGCTCACACGGCGAGTCGCCAGGACGCGCCGGTGACCATCCTCACCGACACGCCGAGCCTCCCCGGGAAGCCAGCGCGCCGGTCCGAAGCAGTCGGTGGGCCCGCCTAGAATCGGTCCAGCCAACCCCCGTCGAGACCTTGGGAGGAAGGACCGTCTTGGCCGCCTCGTCCGGATCGTTCGTCCATCTGCACAACCACACCGAGTACTCCATGCTCGATGGTGCGGCCAAGATCTCGCCACTGTTCACCGAGGCGAAACGGCTGGGGATGAACGCGGTCGGGATGACCGACCACGGCAACATGTACGGCGCCTCGGAGTTCTACAACTCGGCCAAGAAGCACGACATCAAGCCGATCATCGGCATCGAGGCCTACATCGCGCCCGCCTCCCGGTTCGACACCAAGCGTGTGCAGTGGGGCGATCCCAGCCAGAAGGGCGACGACGTCTCCGGCTCCGGCGCCTACACCCACATGACCATGGTCGCCGAGAACGCGACCGGCCTGCGCAATCTGTTCAAGCTCTCCTCACTGGCCTCGATCGAGGGCCAGCTCGGCAAGTGGGCGCGCATGGACGCGGAGATCATCGCCCAGTACGCCGAGGGGATCATCGCGACGACCGGCTGCCCTTCCGGCGAGGTGCAGACCCGCCTGCGCCTCGGGCACGAGCGTGAGGCGCTGGAGGCCGCGGCCAAGTGGCAGGAGATCTTCGGCAAGGACAACTTCTTCCTCGAGGTCATGGACCACGGCCTGTCCATCGAGCGCCGGGTCCGCGAGGGACTGCTGAACGTCGGCAAGCAGCTGGGCATCCCGGCGCTGGCCACGAACGACTGCCACTACGTCACCAAGGATCAGTCCGCCAACCACGAGGCGCTGCTGTGCGTGCAGACCGGCAAGACGCTCTCGGACCCCACGCGGTTCAAGTTCGACGGTGATGGCTACTACCTGAAGTCCGCCGAGGAGATGCGCGCGCTGTGGGACGCCGAGGTGCCCGGCGCGTGCGACAACACGGTGCTGATCGGCGAACGGGTCCAGTCCTACGACGACGTGTGGGCCTTCAAGGACCGCATGCCGATCTTCCCGGTGCCCGAGGGCGAGGACCAGGATTCCTGGTTGCGCAAGGAGGTCGACCGCGGCCTGGCGCGCCGGTTCCCGGGCGGCGTGCCGGAGGAGTACTACACCCGCGCCTACTTCGAGCTCGACGTCATCAAGCAGAAGGGCTTCCCCGCCTACTTCCTCGTCGTCGGCGACCTGGTGAAGCACGCGCGGGAAGTCGGCATCCGGGTGGGCCCCGGCCGTGGCTCGGCGGCCGGTTCGCTGGTCGCCTACGCGCTCGGCATCACCAATATCGACCCGCTGCCGCACGGCCTGCTGTTCGAGCGGTTCCTCAACCCGGAGCGCCCGTCCGCGCCCGATATCGATATCGACTTCGACGATCGCCGCCGCGGTGAGATGGTCCGCTACGCCACCGAGAAGTGGGGTACCGACCGGGTTGCCCAGGTGATCACGTTCGGCACGATTAAAACCAAGGCCGCGATCAAGGACTCCGCGCGCGTCCAGTTCGGCCAGCCCGGCTTCGCCATCGCCGACCAGATCTCCAAGGCGCTGCCGCCGCCGATCATGGCCAAGGACATCCCGCTGTCGGGCATCATGGACCCCGATCACGAGCGGTACAAGGAAGCCGCCGAGGTCCGCGAGCTCATCGGCAGCAACCCGGACGTGGCCAAGATCTACGAGACCGCGCGCGGCCTCGAGGGCCTGATCCGCAATGCGGGTGTGCACGCCTGCGCGGTGATCATGTCCTCCGAGCCGTTGATGGACGCCATCCCGGTGTGGAAGCGGCCCCAGGACGGGGCGATCATCACCGGGTGGGACTACCCGTCCTGCGAGGCCATAGGCCTGCTGAAGATGGACTTCCTCGGCCTGCGCAACCTCACCGTCATCGGTGACGCGCTGGACAACATCAAGGCCAACCGCGGCATCGACCTGGACATGGACAACCTGCCGCTGGACGATCCCGCCACCTACGAATTGCTCTCGCGCGGTGACACCCTCGGCGTCTTCCAGCTCGACGGCGGCCCCATGCGCGACCTCCTGCGCCGCATGCAGCCCACCGGCTTCAACGACATCGTCGCCGTGCTCGCGCTGTACCGGCCCGGCCCGATGGGCATGAACGCGCACAACGACTACGCCGACCGCAAGAACGGGCGGCAGCCGATCAAGCCGATCCACCCCGAACTGGAGGAGCCGCTCGAGGACATCCTCGCCGAGACCTACGGCCTGATCGTCTACCAAGAGCAGATCATGTTCATCGCGCAGAAGGTCGCCTCCTACTCGATGGGCAAGGCCGACGCGCTGCGCAAGGCCATGGGTAAGAAGAAGCTCGAAGTGCTCGAGGCCGAGTACAAGGGCTTCCACGAGGGCATGACCGCGAACGGATTCTCCGAGGCCGCGGTGAAGGCGTTGTGGGACACCATTCTTCCGTTCGCCGGTTACGCGTTCAACAAGTCGCACGCCGCCGGCTATGGGCTGGTCTCGTTCTGGACCGCCTATCTCAAGGCCAACTATCCGGCCGAGTACATGGCGGGCCTGCTCACCTCCGTCGGCGACGACAAGGACAAGGCCGCGGTCTACCTGTCGGACTGCCGCCGCCTCGGCATCACCGTGCTTCCGCCGGACGTCAACGAATCCGAGCAGAACTTCGCCTCCGTCGGCAAGGACATCCGCTTCGGTCTCGGCGCGGTGCGCAACGTCGGCGCGAACGTCGTGGCCTCGATCATCCAGGCGCGCAAGGAGAAGTCGAAGTTCACCGACTTCTCCGACTACCTGAACAAGATCGACGCGATCGCCGCGAGCAAGAAGGTCACCGAATCGCTCATCAAGGCAGGCGGTTTCGACTCGCTCGGACATCCGCGCAAGGGTCTGATGCTGATCCACTCCGACGCCATCGATGCCGTGATGGCCACCAAGAAGGCCGAGGCGATGGGTCAATTCGACCTGTTCGGCGGCTTGGACGCGGACGAGTCGGTGACTTCGGTGTTCAACGTGAAGGTGCCCGACGAGGAGTGGGAGTCCAAGCACCGCCTCGCGCTGGAGCGGGAGATGCTCGGCCTGTATGTGTCCGGACATCCGCTCAACGGCGTCGAGCACGTCCTCGCGGCGCAGGCCGACACGCAGATTCCCGCCATCCTGGAAGGCGATATCAAGGACGGCACGCAGGTCACCGTCGGCGGCATCCTCGCCTCGGTGAACCGGCGCATCAACAAGAACGGCCTGGCCTGGGCCTCGGCCCAGCTGGAAGACCTCACCGGTGGCATCGAGGTGCTGTTCTTCCCGCAGGCGTACTCCGTGTACGGAATGGATGTCGTCGAGGACGCCGTCGTGCTGGTCAAAGCGCGCGTCTCGGTCCGCGACGACCGGATCTCGCTGATCGCCAACGATCTCGCCGTACCCGACCTGTCCGCGGTCGGCGTGGCCAAGCCGCTCGCGGTCACGGTCACCACCCGCATGTGCACCCCGGACAAGATCGGTGAGCTCAAGCGGGTCTTGTCCAGGCACCCCGGCACGTCGGACGTCCATATCCGGCACGTCGGCGCACGCGACAAGACCACGCTGCTGAAACTCGACGAACGTCTGCGCGTCTCACCGTCCTCGGCGCTGATGGGCGACCTCAAGGCGTTGCTCGGCCCGGGCTGCCTGGCCGGCTGATCGGCGGATTCCGCACAGTCGGGTTCGGGCTGTCCGGCGGTTGTGTGACCCGCAGTGATGCCGGCCCGGTCGCCGGCCACTCGCGCCGTCGTCGGGCGGCGTGGGGCCGGTGCGACCGACCCGCCGGCCACGGTGTCGCCGCAATCCGAAAGCAACAGTGTCGGCGCATCCGCCGATGCGCCGACACGACGGACCCCGGCGGATCCGGCCCGGCCTCGCTCAGACGCCAGGTATCGCCGATCGGCCGCGTGCCGGTCGCACGCGCTTCGCCGCGGCGTGCGGACGGAACGGCGCCCGTCAGGGCGAATGGTCACCGCTCCCGCGGTGAGCGATCACCGTTGAGCGGCAAGGCAAGCTCGTCGAGCGGCGCGGGCCTCGGCGACGAACAGTTCTGGTTGTTCCCACGCGGCGAAATGGCCACCGCGCGCGGGCTGTCCCCAATGCACGATGTTGGTGAAGCGCTCGGCTGCCCAGCGCTGGGACGGGCGGGGCACCTCGGCGGGGAACACGCTGCCGGCCGTCGGCACTGTGATCTGGTCGCCGACCGCGGTGGTGAACCACTCGGTGACTTCGTCGATGCTCTCCCAGTACAGGCGAGTGGAGGAAGCGCCGGTCGCGGTCACCCAGTAGAGCGTGACGTTGTCCAATACCCGGTCGCGGTCCAAGACGGTGTCGAGGTCGTCTTCGTGGTCGCTCCAGGTCCAGACCTTTTCCATGATCCACGCGCACAGCGCGGCCGGTGAGTCCAGTAACCCATAACCCAGAGTTTGCGGGCGCGTGGCGTGGACCGCCGAGTAGGCGGATCCGGTGCGGGTGCGCTCCTCGAGATCGCTGAGTGCCCGCCGTTCGGCCTCGGTGAGGTGCGCTTCGGTGCGCTCAGGTGCGGCCAGCGGTGGGATGAGATGCAGGCCGAGCAACCTATGCGGTTGCTGCGACGCGATGCTGGTGGAGATGCTGCTACCCCAGTCGCTGCCTGCGGCTACGAACTTCTCGTAGCCGAGCCGGGTCATCAACTCGACCCAGGCACGTGCGATGCGGTGGATACCCCAGCCCGGCTCGGTCGGGCGACCGCTGAAACCGTAGCCAGGCAGGGACGGCGCGACGACGTGGAACGCGTCGGCCGGATCGCCGCCGTACGACGCCGGATCAGTGAGCGGCCCGAGGACTTGCTCGAACTCCAGGAACGAGCCGGGCCAGCCATGAGTGAGGACGAGGGGGACGGCTTCCGGATACGGAGAACGGACGTGGAGCGCATGCATCGGCACGCTGTCGATCTCGGTGAGAATCTGCGGAATCCGGTTCAGTCGCGCTTCGGTGGCCGACCAATCGTATTCCTCGGCCCAGTACCGGCACAGCTCTCGCAGATACGACAGCGGCACACCTTGGGACCAGTCCGTGACCGGCTCACGCTCCGGCCACCGGGTGCGACGGAGCCGTTCGCGTAGGTCACGCAGATCAGCCTCGGGGATATCGATCCGGTAGGGACGAACGCGGTCGGTCATCGTTGTTCTCTCTGCTCTGCCGGTTGAACGGTTTCCACCAGTTGGCGCGCCAGGACCAGGTAACGGAGTTCGATCCCGACGCCTCCGGTGCGGGGTATCCGCATCCGTCCGGCAGCGGTCCAATCCTGGATGCCTTCACGGTACTTCCGAACGTCGGTGTAGCCGACCGCCTCCAGCTCGGTGGCCACGTGCTCGGCGAAAGCGGACGGTCCGATGACGTCGGCCATTCGCGCGGAGCCCGGACCGGTCCACACGTAGTTCGGCGTCCGAAACGGACCGGCACGTGGGCCGTTTCGGACCGATCGGCGACGGCGCTATCTCGCTTCGGCCAGTGCCGGGGCGGGCGCGTCGGCCGACGCTCGCGCCGCCTCCTTGCGATGCAGAGCGTGGCTGCCTGCGACGACGGCGAGGGCGGCCACGCCGAGGATCACGCCGATCCACGCGGTCGCCGGGTAGCCGAGGCCCGCGCCGATGGCCAGGCCGCCGAGCCAGGGACCTGCGGTGATGCCGACGTTGAACGAGGAGATGTTGGTGGCTCCCGCCAGGGTGGGCGCGTCGCCCGCGAGGGTGAAGACGCGGCTGTTCAGGGTCGGGTTGATGCCGAAGCCGAACGCGCCCAACAGGAACGACAGCAGCACGACCGGCACGGCGTGTTCCATCGTGAGGGCCAGCAGCGCGGAAGTGAGCACACCGCCGGTGATGCCGACGTACAGGCTTGTCAGCGGGTGATTGTCGGCGGTACGCCCGCCGAGGACGATGCCGAAGAACGCGCCGAGTCCATAGACGCCGAGTACCGCCGGAATCCAGGCGTCCGCCATGCCGGTGGTGCGGGACAGCAGAGCCCCGAGATAGGCGAAGGTGACCATCAGCGCGGCGATGGACAGCGCGGTGGTGGCGTAGGACAGCCACAGCGCGGGACGCATCATGGTCCGCAGTTCGGTGCGCAGGCGCAGCGGCGCGTCGGTCCGTCCGCCGGGGATCTTCGCCAGCACGCCGATCCCGGCCGCCGCCGACAACAGCGCGACCGCCCAGAACGCCGCTCGCCAGCCCAGCTGCTGCCCGATCACGGTGCCCGCCGGGAGCCCGATGATGATGGCCAAAGTTAGCCCGCCCGCGACGATGCTCATCGCCTTGCCGCGCGCGGTGGCCGGAACGAGGCCGATCGCCGTCGTCGCGGCCACCGCCCAGAAACCGGCGTAGACGAACGCGCCCACCACCCGGGTCGCGAACAGCACCCAGTAGTCCGAGGTGAGCGCCCCGATGACGTGGGTGCCGACAAACACCGCGAGGAAGGCCAGCAGGGCGGTGCGCCGCGACCAGCGCAGCGTGGCCACCGCCAGCACCGGCGCGCCCACCAGCATGCCCAGCGCGAAGCCCGAGATGAGCAGGCCCGCGTGCTGCACCGAGACGCCCAGGTCCGCGGCCATCTCGGTGAGCAGGCCCGCGAGCATCAGCTCCGAGGTGCCCTGGGCGAAGATCGACAGCCCCAGGACATAGATCGCCACGGGCATCGGCACCTCCTTGTTTTGTACTGATCTATCTAAAATGAGGGCGTGGCAAGGCCGTCGCCGAATGTGCGGAAGTCTCAGAGTGCGTCGAGCGCTGTGGTCGCGATGGCGGCCAGGGTCTCGCGGTCGGCGCCGCCGCGTACGGCCACCCGCATGCCCCCGATCGTGGCGATCACGAAGTGCGCCAAAGCGGCCGGGTTCTTGTCCGGCGCGATCTCGCCCGCGCGCCTGGCCGTCTCGAACACGTCCGTCAGCACGGCGAGTCGTCGCTGGTGATCGGCGGCGAGAACGGCGGCCAGTTCGGCGTCGCGCGGGGCCAGTTCGATCGTCGAGTTGACCACCAGGCAGCCCGGCGGTTCCTCGTCCGGGGCCTCGACGATCTGCCACAGCAGGGCGCGGATCTTGGCGCGCACCTCCGTCTCACGGTCGAGCAGGTCGAACGTCGCGGCGTTCTTCGTCGTCATGTAGCGGCGCAGTGCGCGGCCGAACAGGTCGCGCTTGCTGGTGAAGGTGTTGTAGATGCTGCTGCGGCCGAGGCCGGTCGCGGCGCAGAGGTCCTCGGTGGAGGTGGCCTCGTACCCCGCGCGCCAGAACGCGTGCATCGCCGCGTCCACCGCGCGGTCCTCGTCGAACGATCTGGGTCGTGGCATGGGTGCACGCTAACACAGTTTTGAACAGATCGTTCCAATATTGTGGCGGACAGCTCGCGACCTGCGGTGTTCGAAAGCACAAGCCACTGTTAAGCATCCGATAGGCGGGGGCGCGGACAGTTCTGGAGCAAGTCGTCCACTCCAGGAAACGAGGAACATCATGCAAGCCATCCTGCGCACCCTGCGCCTGCTCGTACTCGGCGTCACGCTGTTCGTCCCCGCGTTCGCCGTCGCGACGGTCGGGGCGGGCGCGGCGAACGCGGGCTCGGTCTACGAGATCGAGTTCGCGCCAGGAAGCGACCACACGTCGGTCGACGGAGCGGTCGTGCGCGGCGACGCCGACACCTTCGCCTTCGAGGCGCGGGCCGGGCAGACCTTGACCCTCGACCTCACCTCCGTCGAGGGCAACGCGCGGTTCACCACGAGCGGCCCGGACGGACGTGTGCTGTGCGCGGAGGAGACCTGGAGCCGGATCACGTTGCCCAAGAGCGGCTACTACACCATCTCGGTGGAGCCGAGCCGTGGCAACGCGAGCTACACCTTGTCGGTGCGCATCGTCTGATCGTCAGGGCGACACCGCGACGCCGAGCGTCTGGGCGACCAGGAAGCGGGGAGCGTGCTCCCCGTAGAACGACTCGGCGTCGCGCATCTCGAAACCGGCGTCTGTCACCAGGCCGCGGATGTCGCGGTTGAGATGGCAGCCGCCGAACAGTCGTTTCTGCACCGGGTTCAGCCGGTTCTGCCACACCCGCACCTTCTCGTCCGGCGCTCGTCCGTGTTCGACGAAGTGCAGGGTGCCGCCGGGGACGAGTACCCGGCGCACCTCGGCGAGCGCGGCGGCGATGTCGGGGATGGTGCACATCGTCCAGGTCGACAAGGCGCAGTCGAAGGTGTCGTCCGCGAAGGGCAGTGCCTGCCCGTCCAGCCCGGCCCGCTCGACCGGCACGGTGGCGGCGGAGAGGCGGCCGCTCGCCAGCCGCCAGCCGAGGTCGGCGGGCTCGACCGCGCACACCTGCTCGACCGCCGCCGGGTAGAACGGCACATTCAATCCGGAACCGAAACCGATTTCCACGACCCGCCCGTGCAGTCCAGCGCACGCCCGCTCACGTAACGGCTTCAAGTCCTGCAACCCGCAGGCAAGGTCGACGATCCGGGGGACCACGTGCTCCGCATAGACGCCCACCTCTCCACTCTCGCAGCCACGGCCGGTTCAGACCAGGGCCCGACGACCATTCGCCAGGGGGATTTCTGCGCTCGGCCGGTCACGCCCTCGACCGCGGACGTCTTGACGTCACGCTGGCGGGAGCGCACGTGCGCCGGCAGCGGCAGCATCCACGGGTGCCTGCGGAAGAGGCGCTACTTCGGGATCTCGGCGAGCACCAGCTCCCGCGATCCTCGTCAGAGCGCTTCCCGGCCGGGAAGTGGCGGTAGAGCCTGGCGGTGGCGACGCCGAGCGCACTGGCCGGGCGGTGCATGGTGAGGCCGTCGATCCCGTCGCGGCCGGCCGGCTCCACCGCCGCGCGGGTGATGCCGACGGTGGTCGGCCCCGTGGGACGAGCGGCACCGCGTACGGGAATGCAGCGGGCGCGCGGCAGCACTGTCGGTCGCAGATCTGGTCGCGCGCGGACCACGCCCACCGGCCGGTTGCCGCGCATCAGGGGGGCCGCTGCATCGAGGCCGGTGTCCGTATCCGGCGGGCCGGGCGTGCCCGTGCGATGCTGGCGCGGTGACTAGGTTCGAGGTGTGGGCGCCGCGGCCGGCGGTGGTGCGACTGGATCTGGAGGGTGTCGTCCACTCGATGAGGCGGTCGCCGGACGGGTGGTGGCGCGCCGACGTGCCCGCCGCGGACGGTGCCGGATACGGCTTCCTGCTCGACGACGACCCGACCGTCCTGCCCGATCCCCGCTCCCCGCGCCAGCCCGACGGAGTACACGCACGCTCGGCCCTGCACACCCTGGATCCGGCGGGGTGGACCGACGCGCACTGGACCGGGCGACCGCAGGCGGGGGCGGTCTACTACGAGCTGCACATCGGAACGTTCACTCCCGAAGGCACCTTCGACGCCGCGATCGAACGGCTCGACCATCTGGTCGGGCTGGGCGTCACCGTGGTCGAAGTGATGCCGGTGAACGCCTTCGACGGCACCCACAACTGGGGCTACGACGGCGTGCTCTGGTACGCGGTGCAGGAGAGCTACGGCGGGCCCGACGGCTTACAGCGGTTCGTGAACGCCTGCCATCTACGCGGGCTGGCGGTCTGCCTGGACGTGGTCTACAACCATCTCGGCCCGTCCGGCAACTACCTGCCGCGCTTCGCGCCCTACCTCACCGAGGGCCGCAACACCTGGGGCCAGAGCCTCAACCTGGACGGCCCGCAGTCCGATCATGTGCGCGCCCACATCCTCGGCAGCGCGCTGCGCTGGTTGCGCGATTTCCACATCGACGCCTTGCGCCTGGACGCGGTGCACGCTCTCGTGGACCGCACCGCCACACATCTGCTGGCCGAACTGTCGGTCGCCGTCGAGCGGCTCGCCACCCACGTGCGCAGGCCGCTGACACTGGTCGCGGAGAGCGACCTGAACGATCCGAAGCTGATCACCCCGCGCGCGGCCGGTGGCTACGGCCTCACCGCCCAGTGGAACGACGACCTGCACCACGCCGTGCACACCGCCGTCTCCGGCGAACGACAGGGCTACTACGCCGACTTCGGCTCGCTGCGCTGCCTGGCCCGCACGCTGAAGCACGGCTTCTTCCACGCCGCAACGTATTCCAGTTTCCGCGGGCGCACGCACGGCCGCCCGATCGATCGAAGCCTGATCCCGGGCAGCGCGCTGCTGGCCTACACCTGCAATCACGACCAGATCGGCAACCGGGCGCTCGGCGACCGCCCGAGCGTCTACCTGGCCGACGGGCAGCTCGCGATCAAAGCCGCCCTCGTGCTGTGCGGGCCGTTCACGCCGATGCTGTTCATGGGGGAGGAGTGGGGGGCGCGCACGCCGTTCCAGTTCTTCACCTCGCACACCGATCCAGAGGTCGCCGCCGCCACCGCATCCGGGCGCAAGAAGGAGTTCGCCGCCCACGGCTGGCCCGCGGGCGAGGTGCCGGATCCGCAGGAGGTGAAGACGTTCCTGCGCTCCAAGCTCGACTGGACCGAAGCCGACGAACCGGAGCACGCCCGGCTGCTGTCCTGCTATCGAGCCCTGCTCGCCCTGCGCCGCGACCGGGCGGAGCTCAGTGACCCCTGGCTGACCCACGTTTCGGTGGACTACGACGAGGCCGCCCGCTGGATCGTCGTGCGCCGGGGCACGCTGGCCCTGGTGTGCAACCTCGGCGAGGACCAGGTGGCGGTGCCGATCGCGGGCATCCCGCTGTTGTCCTGGGAGTCGCCGACGATCGGCCCTTCCGCCACAACCGTTCCCGGCCACTCCTTCACCCTCCTGGAAACCGCGCCGCCCGGCCCGCGCTGAGGGCGTGGAACCCCAGCTCGCGGCGGGCTTTCGGGCGGTTGCCCGGTAACGGGCGTACAACTGTCCGAGACAGGTACTTTGCCGGAATCGTCCCCTGCCATTACCGTGGAGAGATGAGCAACGTCGCTTCCGGGGACCTTGCGGTTCTTCCCCCGGGGATGGGTGGCAGCGCCGCCGCCGAATTCGCACCGTTCGTGCGCGCTTTCGCACGGGCGTTCGGCACTCGCCGGGGTGCGGGCGCGGCGTTCACGCTGCACCGGCACGGAGAGCCGCTGGTGGACATCTGGGTCGGCTCCGGCGGTGACGCTCCGTGGACCAGGGACACCGGCACGATCATCTTCTCGGCCACCAAGGGAATCGCCGCCACCGTCGTGCATCGGCTCGCCGATCGCGGGTTGCTCGACTACTCCGCCCCGGTCGCGGAGTACTGGCCGGAGTTCGGCGCCAACGGCAAGCGCAAGATCACCGTTCGTCATCTGCTCACCCACCGGGCCGGACTGTCCGCGCTGGCCCCCATCGCCACCGGCGGCCTGGCCGACGTACTGGATCACGAACTCATGGAGCAGCGCCTGGCGGCGGCGAAGCCCGACCGCCTGCTCGGGGTTCCCACCTACCACGCGCTCACCTTCGGCTGGCTGGTCGGCGGCCTGACTCGCTCGATCACCGGCACCGGCCTGGGGGAACTGATCCGCACCGAGGTCGCCGAGCCGCTCGGCATCGAGGGCCTGCACCTGGGCAAGCCGCCCGCGGGCGCGCCGACCACCTACGCCCCGCTGGCGGGCACCCAGCTCAGCGCGCTCGGAAAACCTTTGGGCGCGGCGGTTCTCGGCCGCAGTCACCGGATCCCCGGCGCGCTCGGCGCCGCCACCCGCTGCCTGTTCCTGCCAGGTCTGGAAGCCATTCTGGAAGGCGTGAGCCCGCCGATCCTGGACACCGAACTCGGCGCGGGCAACGGTGTGGCCACCGCCCCCGCGCTGGCCACGATGTACGGCGCGCTCGCGGGCGACGGCACCGTGGCCGACCGCAGGTACCTCGGTCGCCACACCATGAAGGCCCTGCGCCGCATCGAGACCTACCAGCCCGATCGCGCGCTGTTCTACCTGCCGATGATGTGGCGCCTCGGCTACCACTCCCTGCCGATGCCGGGCGCGCACGCCGGGTTCGGGCACATCGGCCTGGGCGGCTCCTTCGGCTGGGCCGAACCACGGCTGGGCCTGTCGGTCGGTTTCGTGCACAACCGGCTCTCCGCCGCCCAGCTGAGCTACGACCAGTCCGCCGCGTTCTGGCTGCTGCCGCTCATGCTGAACTGCCTGCGCTCGTCCCGCCGCCGGATCCCGGCCACGGAGACGCCCAAGGCGGCCTGAGCTCCCCGCGTGCCCGAGGGGGCTCGAGGCATCCGGTACACCGGTGGTGTGACGGCCGAGGTGGCGTGAGGTACCCGATACGCCGGTGGCGGGATGGCTGAAGTGGCCGCTACCGGGGGCGTGAGGCATCCGGTACCGGCGGCGTGACGTTCGAGAGGGCAGACGCGCCCGGTGTCGGCGGCGTAGACACCGACACGGCCTGACGCGCCGGATTCCGGGTCAGGTCAGGTATCGGTAGGCCGGGGAATCGGGCTCGAGGCGCTCGCACTGGATCGGAGAATGCCGCATACGCTCCAGCAGCGGCGCCAGCCCGTCCGGCGCGCCGAGCTCGATGCCGACCAGCGCCGCGCCCGTCTCCCGGTTGTTGCGCTTGACGTACTCGAACAGGGTGATGTCGTCGTCCGGGCCGAGCACCTCGTTGAGGAAACGGCGCAGCGCACCGGGTTCCTGCGGGAAATCCACCAGGAAATAGTGCTTGAGGCCGCGGTGCACGAGCGAGCGCTCGATGATCTCGCCGTAGCGGGACACGTCGTTGTTGCCGCCGGAGACCAGGCACACCACCGTCGAGCCCGGGTCCACGGTGATCTCCGCCAGCGCGGTGGTGGTGAGTGCGCCCGCGGGCTCGGCGATGATGCCCTCGTTCTGGTACAGGTCGAGCATGGTCGTGCAGATCGCGCCCTCGTCGACCTGCATCATCTGGAAAGCTCCCGCGCCCCTTGGGGATTCGGTGATGGTGAGCAACGGCAGCGAGGCGTGCGAGACCACCCGCCCGCCGAAACCGGACACCGCGGCATACGGCACGGCGCCGACCCGGCGCACCGCGGCGCCGTCCACGAACGGATCGATCTCCGGCAGCGTGACCGGACCGCCCGCCACCAGCGCCGCGGTCATCGAGGCCGCGCCCGCGGGCTCCACGCCGAGGATGGCGGTCTGCGGCGAGCGCGCCCGCAGGTAGGTGCCGATCCCGGCCAGGCAACCGCCCCCGCCCACCGGCACGATCACCAGGTCGGGCGTGCTGGGCAGCTGTTCCAGGATCTCCGCGGCGATGGTGCCCTGACCGGCCGCGGTGCGCGTGTCGTCGAACGGCGGCACCATGGTGGCGCCGGTGCGTTCCACGTCGGCGGCGGCGGCCGCGGCGGCGGCGTCGTAGGTCTCGCCGACCGCGATCAGCTCGACGAACTCGCCGCCGTGCACCCGGATGCGGTCCCGCTTCTGCTTCGGCGTCGTGGTCGGCACGTAGATGCGGCCTTTGATCCCCATCGCCTGGCAGGCGAAGGCGACGCCTTGGGCGTGATTGCCCGCGCTGGCCGCGACCACGCCCGCGGCGCGCTCGTCCTCGGTCAGCTGGACCACCAGGTTGTAGGCGCCGCGCAGTTTGTAGGAGCGCACCGGGCTGAGGTCTTCGCGCTTCAGATAGACGTTCGCCCCGGTCAGCTGGGACAGACGCTCGCTGCGCTGTAGCGGGGTCGGATCGATGACGTCGGCAATTCGCTTGTGAGCAGCGTCGATCTCGTCCGCGGTGAGCGCGGGACGAGAAGTGGACAATGCGTCGAGGACATCAAGCGGATCGGACACCCGAATCATGGTGCCACCCGCCGCCGCGGTGACCTGCGGCGGGTGGCGGCGACACGCAGGCTACCTGCGCAGGAGCTACCTGGGCGTGAGGACGAAGACGGGGATCTGACGGTCGGTCTTGGTCTGGTAGTTCGCGTAGTCGGGCCACACCTCGACCGCGCGTTCCCACCACTGCGCCTTCTCCTCGCCGAAGACCTCGCGCGCGGTGTAGTCCTTGTTGACCGCGCCGTCGCGCAGCTCCACATGGGGTTCGGCCTTGATGTTGTAGTACCAGACGGGGTGCTTCGGCGCGCCGCCCAACGAGGCGACTACGGCGTACTCGCCGTTGTGCTCCACTCGCATCAGCGGCGTCTTGCGCAGCTTGCCGCTCTTCGCGCCTTTGGTGGTGAGCAGGATGATGGGCTTGCCTTGCAAGGTCGCGCCCTCGGTGCCGCCGGAGTTCTCGTACTTCTCGGCTTGCTCGCGGGCCCAGTCGGATGTGCTCGGTTCGTATTCACCTGTCAATGGCATGTCTGCGGCAACGCCGCAGCGATTCGCTGTGTTCCCTGCGACAAAAGTTCGCTGGCCCGAACTTCTGATTCCGACTACCCTGAGGAGATGGCGGTCGTTCACTCCTCGGCGCGCGGCACCACGATCGACATCGCGGGCTCCGCGTGGCCGGCCTACAAGCTCGACGCACTGGTCGTCGGGCTGGTGACCTGCCTGGTCCTCGTCCTGATCACGGGCTCGTTGCAGATCGCGGTCCTCGTCGCGGCGGCGCTCGGCGCGGCCCGATGGCTGATCGGCATGGCGTTCGCGGGTCTCGCCGACCGGTCCGGCGGCACGCCGTAAGTCCTCCGCATTAACGCTGCCCCGTCCCACGCGATGAATTCGAGTAGTCGAGTACGCGGGTTTCGGTGGGATACCAGCGGGAGGATCAGCGCATGAAACGCCTGGTTGTATGTTGCGACGGCACCTGGAAGGCCGAATCGAGCAGCACGGTTTCGAATATCGTCAAGATCGCGCAGACGATCCGGTTCGACGCGCCGGGGCCTGCGGGAGAGACGATCCAGCAGTGGGTCACCTATGTTTCCGGTCCGGGCGCGCGCGGCTTCCTCAGCGATCGAATGCTGGGCGGCGCCTTCGGCCTCGGTCTCGAGGCGAACTTGTCGTCCGCCTACTGGCATCTCGCCTTGAACTGGGAGAAGGGCGACGAGATCTACATCTTCGGCTTCAGTCGCGGCGCGTTCACCGCGCGCAGCCTGGCCGGCCTGATCAGTCGCATCGGGATCATGACCCCGGAGGCGATGATCGAGGGCAAGTACCCGGAAGCCCTGGGCATCTACCGGCAGCGTCCGCCGGCGCCCACGCCCGAAGACCCGGACCCGGCGGAGCCGCGGGAGTGGCAGGAGTTCCGCCGCAAGCACTGCCGGAGAGCGAAGATCGATTTCCTCGGCGTGTTCGACACCGTCGGCGCGCTGGGCGTCCCCGGCATCACCTCGCTGCGCCACCGCTTCCACGATGTCAAGCTCTCGCGCCACGTGCACTGCGCCCGCCACGCACTGGCCATCGACGAGCGGCGACGCAACTTCGAACCGTCCGTGTGGGAGGTGCCGGTCGAACCGACCGTGAAGTACCGGCGCGGATTCGAGCGGGTCAAGCAGGTGTGGTTCCCCGGCGTGCACAGCGATATCGGGGGCGGCTACGCCGAGTGCGGTCTGTCCGACGCCACTTTGCAGTGGATGGTCCGCGAGGCGGAGTCGGTCGGTCTGGCCTTCGACCGCGACCGGCTGGCCGCGCTGTCGAAGCGCTGCGACACCGCCGACGGCGATCACATGCGGCTGCACGATTCGCTGAGCATCGGCTACCGCATCCTGAACGTGCTGCGAACCCTGCGCAATCCACGCAGCCCCCGCTTCCACTGGGACTCCTGGCGGCGGATCGCCACGCCCACCGATCAGGGCGTCCGGCTGTCGGCCAGTACGCAGGACGCGCTGGACTACCAGCCCGCGAACCTGCGGCGCTGGCGCGAAGAGCTCGGCGGTGTGATTCCGGAGAAGACCTTCGAGCGGGTCCGCGGCGTGTTCGCGAAGGAACTCGAGCACGTGCCCGTGCCGGCCGACGCGTCCGCGCTCGAGCTCTCAGCGCACCAGTAGGGCGACGGGCAGCCTGCCGAACATCTTCTCCAGCCGCGCCCGGCCCTGGAAGGTGTGCCCGGTCAGCCGATCGGTCCAACTGCCCGCGGGCAGGTCGAGGAACGTGTCGCCCCACCCGGTCTCGGCCAGGCTCACGCTGTGGCGGGTGGCGGCGACGATGACCTCGGGCGGCTCGCCCGTACGGCCGCGTGCGTAGGACACCACCTTGCTCGCGTGGTCACCGGTCGCGAACAGCGGCCGGTAGGCGCCGCCGACGAAGCAGTCGGGACGTTCGCGGCGCAACCACAGCGCATAGGCGACGATCCACATCTTCGCCGCGCCGGTGGTGTCCAGCGCCGGTGTGCCGGTGAGCGATTGCAACATGCCCGCGCGGGCGGCGAAGTCCACCGGCCTGCGGTTGTCCGGGTCGACAAGGGAGTCCTCCCACAGCTCGCAGCCCTGGTAGACGTCCGGGATGCCCGGCCCGCACAGCTGCAGCAGTTTCTGCGCCAGCGCATCGGACCAGGCGTGCGGGGCCAGCTCGTGCACCAGGTCGCCGAGTTCGGAGCCCACCGGACCGTCGATCACGGTGTCCAGCCAGGCGTGCACGGCGGTCTCGAACTCGGCGTCCGGCTCCTCCCAGGAGGTCTTGGTGTTGGCCTCCCGCATCGCCTTCTCGGCGAACGCGTGCAACCGTTCCCGCAGGCCGGGCACCGAGGCGGCGGGCCTGCCGTCCGCGGGCCACACGCCGAACATGTTCTGCAGCAGGAAAAGGGCCGTCGCGCCGTCCGGCGCCGGTGCCGTCTCCAGCCACGAGTCGACGTTGCGCGCCCAGGTCTCCGCGGCCTGCGACAGCACGCCGATGCGGGCGCGCACGTCCTCGCCGCGTTTGGTGTCGTGGGTGGACAGCGTCGTCAGGGTGGCGGGCCACAGCTGCGCGCGCTGGCTCATGGACAGGTGGAACTCGTTGAGCGAGTGACCGAAACGCGCCGGGTTGCCGCCCACCTCCTGCAACGAGACCAGCCGCGCGGCCTGATAGAACATGGTGTCCTCGACCGCCTTCGCGGTCACCGCGCCGCAGACCTGGCTGAAGCGCACGGCCGCGGCCCCGTCGGCGGCCAGTGCCGCGACCAGGACCGCCAGCGGCACGGTGAGCTCGCTGTTGCGCTTCTCCACCTCGGCGATCACCGCGCCCGCCATCCCGGCCAGCGGCGCGTAGTCGGCTCGGTACACCGGCATGAACGCCAGTACCTCGATGGTGGCGTTGGTCAGCGCCATGGTGTCGAAGCTCTCGGCGTTCGCGTCCTGTTTGATCTCGGCCACCAGCCGCCGGATCTCCGGCGCCAGAATGGTCTCCGCGACCGCGCGCTTGATCCGGTGCTCGGTCTCACCGATCCAGGCCCGGTCGCTGCCGTGCCCGGCGACGCGGCGCGAGAGTTCGGTGAGCGCGTGCTCGCCGCGCGGATCGATCAGCACGCCGCCGAAGTCGGCCAGCGCCTCGTAGCCGGTGGTCCCGTCGATCGGCAGGGTCGCGTCCAGCGGCTCCCGATTGGCCAGGATCTTCTCCACCAGCAGCAGCCGGTGCGGGCCGATCAACCTGCGCAGTCGGGTGAGGTACCCGGCGGGATCGGCCAGGCCGTCCGGATGGTCGATCCGCACGCCGTCGATCAGGTCGTGCTCGCACCACGCGGCGAGTTCCCGATGGGTGAGCTCGAAGACCTCGGGGTTCTCCTGCCGGATCGCGGCCAGGCTGCTGACCGCGAAGAACCGCCGGTAGGTGCACAGCCCGGCCTTCCAGCTCACCAGCCGGTAGTGCTGTTTGTCGTGGATGCGCAGGGCGTTGTCGCCGTCGGTGCCCGGCGCGATCGGGAAACGCAGATCGTGCAGGGCGAGCATGGGTTCGGCGCCGGAGCGGTCCACGGTCAACGCGGCCGGGTCGTTCTCGCTCTGCAGCACCGGCAGCGCCAGTCGTCCGCCCGCGCCGTTGCCCGGGCTCCAGTCGATGTCGAAGTAGGGCGCGAACCGCGACTCCTGGCCGTTGCGCAGGACGTCCCACCACCACACGTTCTGCCGCGGATCGGCCACGCCGACGTGGTTGGGCACCAGATCCACGATCAGTCCCATGCCACGGCTGCGCACCTCGTCGGCGAGGGCCTTGAGCCCGGTCGGGCCGCCGAGCGCGGCGGAGACCGTGGTCGGGTCGGTGACGTCGTAGCCGTGCGTCGAACCGTGCGTCGCGGTGAGGATCGGCGACAGGTACAAGTGCGAGATGCCCAGCTGTTGTAGGTATTCCGCGATGGCGCGCGCTTCGGCGAAAGTGAGCGCGTCCGGGCGCAGCTGTAGCCGGTAGGCGCTGCGGATCGTGGTCTGGAGTGCGGGCTTGCGTCGCAGGGATACCGGGTCGGTCAGGTGCATCTCGGTGGAATCGGGTGCGTTCATCGGCATTCGGGTCAGGCGGCCTGGCGGAGGACGAGGAGACAGCGAGCTTCGACGGTGACGGTCGCGCCGCCGGGATACCCGGCGTCGGCCAGGCCGGTCGGCGTCGAGCAGTCCAGTGCCACCGACCATTCCGTGCCGTCGCCGGTGCTCGGTAGCACGAAGTCGATGGCCGCGTCATGGGCGTTGAAACACAACAGGAACGAATCGTCGGTGATCCGCTCACCGCGCGGGCCGGGTTCGGGGATCGCCTCGCCGTTGAGGTAGACCGCCAGCGACTTGCCGAATCCGCTGTCCCAGTCCGCTTCGGTCATCTCCTCGCCGGACGGGGTGAGCCAGGCGATGTCGCGGGCGTTGTCCGCCGACCGGATCGGCCCGCCCGCGAAGAAGCGGCGGCGCCGGAAGACGGGGTGCTGGGTGCGCAACGCCACCACCGCGCGGGTGAATTCGAGCAGATCGGCGTTCTCCTCCCGCAGCGACCAGTCCATCCAGGCCAGCGGTGAGTCCTGACAGTAGACGTTGTTGTTGCCGTGCTGAGTGCGGCCCATCTCGTCGCCGTGCGCGAGCATCGGCACACCCTGGCTGAGCATCAGCGTCGCCAGCAGGTTGCGACTCTGCCGGGCGCGCAGGGCGAGGATGCCCGGATCGTCGGTCGGGCCTTCGGCGCCGCAGTTCCACGAGCGGTTCCAGCTCTCGCCGTCCCGGTTGCCCTCGCCGTTGGCCTCGTTGTGCTTCTCGTTGTAGGACACCAGATCGCGCAACGTGAACCCGTCGTGCGCGGTGACGAAGTTGATGCTGGCGCTCGGCCTGCGGCCGGTGGCCTCGTACAGGTCCGAGGAACCGGTGAGCCGGGAGGCGAACTCGCCCAGCGTCGCCGGTTCACCGCGCCAGTAGTCGCGGACGGTGTCGCGGTATTTGCCGTTCCACTCCGTCCACAGGCTGGGAAAGTTGCCCACCTGGTAGCCGCCCTCGCCGACGTCCCACGGCTCGGCGATCAGCTTGACCTGGCTGACCACCGGGTCCTGCTGCACCAGATCGAAGAACGTCGAAAGCCGGTCCACGTCGTGCAACTCCCGCGCCAGCGTCGCGGCCAGATCGAAGCGGAAGCCGTCGACGTGCATCTCCAGGATCCAGTAGCGCAACGAGTCCATGATCAGCTGCAAGGTGTGCGGATGACGCACGTTGAGGCTGTTGCCGGTGCCCGTGTAATCCATGTAGTGCGAGGGGTCGTCGTCGACCAAGCGGTAGTAGGCGGCGTTGTCGATGCCGCGGAACCCGATCGTCGGGCCGCGGTGGTTGCCCTCGGCGGTGTGGTTGTAGACCACGTCGAGGATCACCTCGATGCCCTCGGCGTGCAGCGCGCGCACCATCGCCTTGAATTCGGTGACCGCCGACCCGGCACGGTCCATCGTCGCGTACTCGTTGTGCGGCGCGAGGTAGCCGAAGCTGTTGTAACCCCAGTAGTTTCGCAGTCCCTGGTCCAGCAGCACGCGATCGTGCAGGAATTGGTGCACCGGCATCAGTTCGATCGCGGTGACGCCCAATCCCTTCAGATGGCCGACGATCGCGGGGTGCGCGATGCCGGAGTAGGTGCCGCGCAACTCCTCCGGCACCTCGGGATGGGTCATCGTCATGCCCTTGACGTGCGCCTCGTAGATCACCGTCTCGTGGTAGGGGCGGTTGGGCGCGCGGTCGGCGCCCCAGTCGAAGTACGGGTTGATCACCACGCCGGTCATGGTGTGGCCGAGGGAGTCCAGACCGTGGGTGTAGAGCGAAGGGTGACCGTCGAAGTCACCGTCGAATGCCTTGCCGTACGGATCGAGCAGCAACTTGCTCGGGTCGCAGCGCCGGCCGCGGTCGGGGTCGTACGGGCCGTGCACCCGGAACCCGTAGCGCTGCCCGGGATCGATCCCGGGCAGATAGGCGTGCCAGACGTAGCCGTCGACCTCGTCGAGCGCGATCCGGGTCTCGGCGCCGTCCGCCTCGATCAGGCAGAGTTCGACCGCGTCGGCAACCTCCGAGAACACCGAGAAATTGGTGCCCGCGCCGTCGTAGGTGGCCCCGAGGGGATAGGCGGTGCCGGGCCAGACACCCAGTGGTGTCGCGTCGCCGGGCGCTGCGTCGGGCTGAGCCATGGCAACGACAGTAGCGGCAGCCGGGCGTCCGGCTGTGCGGGTGGTTGTGGCCGAGTTGATCAGGGGAGGTAGGAAGGGTTTTTCAGCCGGCGGCGGCGGTAGCCGAGAAGTACGGCGAGGCGCGGCAGGGCGAGGGCGAGCGGGTTGCGCGGCACTCGCGCCGCGGTGGGTCCTTCCCGCGCGGTCCAGGTTGTGCCGAGGCCGGAACATCTCCCAGTGCCGCAGCGGCGGGCGGATCTGTCGGGACATCGGCGCGCGGCGAGCGGGGAGGCGTACGCCCTCGTCGCTCGGCGTGGTTACGGGCGGGCGGCGTCCGCGGAGCCGATGCTCCCCGGACGGCTCGCGGGTCGGCGCTGGAGTGCGATCTCGGCGGAACCGGCAGGCCTCGTGATCGGCGACGATTCACCGCACGGAGGCCGGGGTGCGCGTCAGTCCGCGGGGGTGAGCGATCGCCGCCAGGTCTGGCCGACCAAGTCGTGTCCCCAGCTGTGATGCGGGCTCTGGTCGACGAGCTCGAACCCGGCCCGCTGATAGACGCGCCGTGCCGCGGTGAGGACGTCGTTGGTCCACAGCACGATCTCGCGGTAACCCGCCGCGGTGGCGAAGCGCAGGCATTCCTCGACGAGCGCCGTGCCGACGCCGAGGCCACGGGCGGTGGGCTCCACCAGCAGCAGCCGCAGCCGCGCGGTGTTGTCGTCCTCGCGGACGCAGAAGACGCTGCCCACCGGACGGCCGTCGGACTCCGCGATCCAGGCTCGCTCGCGCCGCTCGTCGCGGGAAGTCAGGTAGCCGGCCACGATGCGCACGATCAGTTCCTCGTAGGTCCCGTCCCAGCCGTATTCGTTCGCGTACAACTCCGCGTGACGCTGGATCACCCAGCCGTAGTCGCCGGAGCGCGGCGCGCGCAGCGTGCACGAGGGCCGGTCGGCGGGCTGGTCCAGGATCTGCTGGATGGTCCGCATGGCGGTGATCAGCCGGGCGCGGGCCGCCGGATGCCGCGCGTCGAGCAACGCGCCGACCTCGTCGCTGGAGCGCTGATCGAGCGTCGCGAAGACCTCCCGGCCCCTGTCGGTCAGCCGGACCTCTTGGCGTCGGCCGTCGCTGCCGGAGCGGTTGCGCCGCACCAGGCCGCCCTGTTCGAAGCGGGCCAGGATGCGGCTGAGGTAGCCGGCGTCGAGGTCGAGGGCATGCCGCAGCGCGACCACTTCGATCGTCTCGGACGTGGCCAGCTCGAACAGGATCCTGGCCTCGGTGAGGGAGTACCGGCTGTCGTGCAGTCCTTCGCGCAGGACGCCGATCACCCGGGTGTAGCGGCGGTTGAATTCGCGGACGGCGGCGATGTCGGCGGGCGCGGCAGCGGTCACGTCGGCTCCATTCTTTGACTTCGTCAAAGAATATTCCGCGATGCTGCCGCCGAGTGCGGAAACGGCAGAACTTCGCCCCGCCCTTGGGCACCCGCCCAGCTCGGATGCTAACTTGAACGGCGTTCAAGCCGCCCCGGACGGCCGGGGCCGTGACGCGAGGATTCCTGTGGCACTGACCCCCGACCAGATCACCGCACTCGACGCCGAGCATGTCTGGCATCCCTACGGCGGCTTCCCCGCCACGACCGAACCGCTGGTGGTGACCTCGGCCGCGGGAACCAGGCTGACCCTGGCCGACGGGCGCGAGCTGGTCGACGGCATGAGTTCCTGGTGGGCCGCGATCCACGGCTACCGGCATCCGGCGCTCGACGCCGCGCTGGCCGACCAGGCGCGGCGGATGAGTCACGTGATGTTCGGCGGGCTCACCCACGAGCCGGCGGCCCGGCTGGCCGAGCTGCTGGTCGAAGCGACACCGGCCGGGCTGGACAAGGTGTTCCTGTGCGACTCCGGCTCGGTCTCGGTCGAGGTCGCGGTGAAGATGTGCCTGCAGTACTGGCGTTCGCTGGGCAAACCGGAGAAGCGCCGCCTGCTCACCTGGCGCGGCGGGTATCACGGTGACACGTTCACCCCCATGAGCGTGTGCGACCCGGAGGGCGGCATGCACTCGCTATGGACGGACATCCTGGCCGACCAGGTGTTCGCGCCGGTGCCGCCGCGTGACTATCAGCCGGAGTATGCGGCGGAACTGGAGCGCCTGATCGCCGCGCGCGCAGGCGAACTCGCGGCGGTCATCGTGGAGCCGGTGGTGCAGGGCGCGGGCGGGATGCGCTGGCATCACCCCGATTACCTCACCGATCTGCGCAGGCTGTGCGACGAACACGGCGTGCTGCTGGTCTTCGACGAGATAGCGACCGGATTCGGCCGCACCGGAACACTTTTCGCCGCCGACCAGGCGGGGGTGAGCCCGGATGTGATGTGCGTCGGCAAAGCGCTGACGGGCGGCTATCTCACCCTCGCCGCCGCACTGTGCACCGCGCGGATCGCCGAGACGATCAGCGCGGCGCACGGCGGGCTCATGCACGGACCCACCTTCATGGGCAACCCGCTGGCCTGCGCGGTGGCCGTCGCGTCTATCGAGCTGCTGCGCTCGCGCGACTGGCGCGGTGAGGTGGCCCGGATCGAGGCGGAGCTGACGGCGGGCCTGGCTGCGGTGCGCGACCTGCCGGGCGTGGCCGACGCGCGGGTGCTCGGCGCGATCGGGGTGATCGAGCTGGAGCGCGCGGTCGACATGCGCGCCGCGACCGACGCCGCGGTGGCGACCGGGGTGTGGCTGCGCCCATTCCGCAACCTGGTGTACGCCATGCCGCCGTTCATCAGCACCTCCGCCGACATCGCCACGATCACTGCCGGGATGCGCGCCGCCGTGGCCGCGCAGGACGGTCGGTGACCGGTCAGGCGATCCACGGCGGGACGATTGTGCCGTCGCCGTCGGGGGTGCCCGCCCGCGCGCCCGCCGGTGCGGTGACGATGGCGGTGAAGCCGTCCGCGGTGCGCACCTGCCGCAGCGCGTTCGGCGGGAGGATCACCGTATCGCCCTCGGCCGCGGTGAGTTCCGTGCCGTCGACGGTGACGTCGATCCGTCCCGCGATGACGGTCCAGATCTGCTCCGCGTCGATGAAGTGCAGCGGTCCGGCGGTGTCGGCGGGGACCTCGACCCGCCACAGCGCGAGTTGCGAGCCCCCCTGGGTGGGGGAGGCGAGCGTGGTCATGACACCGCCGGGGGTCTCGGTGCGGCGGGTGTCGGAGTGTCGGATGACGGTCATCGGGCTACCACCTCTAAGATAGACAACATGGTTGTCCATATAGTCAACGAGGTTGTCCATCATGTCAAGTGACGCTGGTGGCTACGAGTTGCCGCTGCGCATGCTGCTCGGTTTCCGCACCGTGATCGACGAGGTGCACGCCGATCTGGCCGAGCACGGGCACGCCGCGTTGCGGCCGATGCACGGCTTCGTCTTCCAGGCGGTCGGCCGTGCGGGCGGGCCCTACGGGTGCACGGCCGCGGACCTCGGGCGGGCGCTCGGCGTCTCGAAACAGGCCGCGGGCAAACACATCGAGGCGCTGGAGCGGCTGGGCTACCTGCGTCGCGGGCACGATCCGACCGACGCGCGGCGCAAAGTCTACACGCTGACCGAACGCGCCGCGGACGTGCTGACCCGATCGGCGCGCACCTTCGACCGGATCCGCGATCGCTGGGCCGAGCGGCTCGGCGCGGACCGGCTGGCCGCGTTGGAACGCGATCTGCGCGAGTTGACGCCCGGCGAACTGTTCCGGCTCGACACGCCGAACTGGTTCACCGGTCCGTGAGCCGCCCGTGCGCGCCGGGCGGGTTCCCGGCGATCTCGGGACGATCGCTGTCCGACACCATCTCCCAGACCCGGAAGATGCAGTGGTAATCGTCCGACCAGCCGCGCACCATCAGCAGATAGGTGTCGCCGTCGCGCAGGACGATGCGGCGGCCGCGCAGTTTGGGATGCTCCGGCGTGTAGGTGGGCAGTACCCCGGCCAGCTTGGCCAGTGCCTGGGCGCGCGTGCCGACCACTTCCATGAGAATCCGGGGGGACCAGCGCTTGTGCTCGCCCGAGCCCGTTGTTTCCTCGACGACTATCGCCCACCGCGGCATCCGCCGTGTTCCTCCCCGGTGAAACTTCGTCACCGCGGGCCGGTGACCATCACCAACGACTGCCCTACGGTACCAGCGGGCGTCCTGAACGGTGTTCAAGTATGCTGCTCAGCTGTGACTACCGATCCGCTGAGCTGGCTGGACGAACGCGCCGCCGCGCGCGTGGCCGCGGGACTGCGCCGGGAACTGCGCCCGCGCGCCCCGCGGGCGACAACGATCGACCTCGCCTCCAACGACTACCTCGGCCTGGTCCACCATCCCGAAGTGCTCGAGGGCGCGATCGAGTCGGTGCGCCGCTGGGGCGCGGGGGCGACCGGGTCGCGCCTGGTCACCGGCACCACCACCGAGCACGAACTGCTGGAAACCGAGCTGGCCGAATTCGTCGGCGCCGAAGCCGGACTCGTGTTCGCCTCCGGATACGCGGCCAACCTCGGCGCGGTCACCGCACTCGCCGGGCGCGGCTCGCTCGTGGTCTCCGACGCGGGCAGTCACGCGTCGCTGGTGGACGCGTGCCGCCTCTCCCGCGCCCGGGTGGAGATCGCGCCGCACCGTGACGTCGCGGCGGTGGACCGGCTGTTGTCGGAGCGAACGGAAGACCGTGCGCTGGTGCTCACCGATTCGGTGTTCAGCGCCGACGGCGACCTCGCCCCGCTGGCCGAACTGCACCGCGTGACCAGGGCCAACGCGGCAGTGCTCGTGGTGGACGAGGCGCACGGCCTCGGCGTGCGCGGCGCGGGCGGACGCGGGTTGGTGCACGAGTCGGGCCTGGCCGGAGCGCCGGACCTGGTGATCACCGCGACCTTGTCGAAATCCCTTGCCGCACAGGGCGGTGTAGTGCTGGCCGGCGCGCGGGTGCGCGCCCACCTCGTCGACGCCGCGCGCACGTTCATCTTCGACACCGGTCTCGCGCCCGCCGCCGTCGGCGCCGCGCGGGCCGCCCTGCGCGTGCTGCGCGCCGAACCGGAACTGGCCGGGCGGGTGCTGGCTCGCGCCGCGGACATCGCGCGGATCGCCGGTGTGCCCACGCCACCCTCGGCGGTGGTGCCGGTCGTCCTGGGCCCGGCGCAGGCAGCCTTCGATGCCGCCCAGGCGTGCCGGGCGCGCGGACTGGACGTGGGCTGCTTCCGCCCGCCGACGGTTCCGGAGGGCACGTCGCGACTGCGGCTGACCGCGCGGGCGAATCTCACCGCGGCCGAACTCGACGGCATCGCGACGGTGCTCGGTGACGTACTGGCCGAGGCGCGCGAGGCGGTGCCCGCATGACCGTCCTGCTGATCACCGGAACCTCCACCGACGTCGGCAAGACCGTCGTCACCGCGGCGGTCGCCGCCGCGGCGCGGGCCAACGGTCGTTCGGTGGCGGTGTGCAAGCCGGGCCAGACCGGTGTCGCGGCAGGCGAACCCGGTGACCTCGCGGAGATCCAGCGGCTGTCCGGCGTCACCCGGACGGTCGAACTCGCCCGCTACCCGGACCCGCTGGCGCCCGACACCGCCGCCCGCCGCGCCGGGCTGCCGGAACTGACCCTCGCCGATACCGCCGCCGCCGTCGATGCCCTGTCCGACGCCGACCTCGTCCTGGTCGAGGGCGCGGGCGGATTGCTGGTGCGCCTCGGCGATTTCACCTTGCTCGACCTCGCGCAGAAACTCGGCGCGCCCGTCCTGCTGGTCACCGCCGCCGCGTTGGGCACGCTCAACCACACCGAATTGACCACCCGCGCCCTGCAATCGGCGGGCGTGCGATGCGCGGGCCTGGTGATCGGTTCCTGGCCCGCCGAACCGGACCTGGCCGCCGAGTGCAACCGCACCGACCTGCCCCGTGTCACGGGCGTCGACCTGGTGGGCTCGGTGCCGGAGGGCGCGGGCGGCTGGCAGCGCGCGCGATTCACCGCCGCCGCCCCGGGCTGGTTCGATCCCGCGTGGTCGCCGTTCCGCTGACGAGTCGCGCCCGCGGGGTGAACCTCGGACGAACTCGCCGAGTTGTGCGGCAGTTCGGGCGCGTGGTCGCGTCCGGGGTCGGGGCGGAGTTCGCCGAGTTGGGCGGAAGTCTGCCTGCGTGGTCGTGCCTGGGGTGGGGCGCAGGAGGTGGCCGAATGATTCGGCCCTAGGTCGGCCCGTCTCGGCGTAAAGCGCTGCGTGAGTCTGTCGGTGCCGCTGCCTAGAGTGAGACGCATGACCGCGACATGGATCCGGTGGCACGTGCGTGCGCCCCGCGCGACTGTCTACCGCCTGCTGTTGGACGCGGAATCGGTGCGGCATTGGGTGGGGCCCGATGGAATGTCCAGCCGTGTGCACGAATTCGATCCCACCGAAGGCGGCGTGTTCCGTATCACGTTCACCGCCGACGAGTCCACCGGTACCGGCGACACCTACCACGGTCGTTTCGCCCGGCTGATCCCGGACGAGCAGGTAGTGGGGGTCATCCAGGTCGAGACCGACGATCCAACGGCGACCGGCAAGCAAACCATCACCTACGTCCTCGGTGACGCCGGGGGAGGCACCGATGTCGTGGCGATGCATGAAGGTCTTCCGGATGCCATCACCCCCGAGGACAACGAACTCGGCTGGCGGATCTCGCTCGGCAAACTCGCGGCGATCGCCGAGGCGGCACGCTGAGCGGTAGCGGGCTCGTGGCGACCATCCGCATCCGTGCCTACAGTGGGGTGGATGTCGCCGATGGACGCCCGGCACCCGTCCACCGTCTCCGATTGGGACGACGCGCGACGCCGAGCTCGGCTGCGGGACACGAGCCTGGGGCACGGGTGGAAGACGTTGCGCCGGACCAGAATGACGCTGCTTCGGGTGGCCGCACTGCTGCTGACCGGACTGGTGGTATTCGCGCAGTACTGGAAGTACGACGTCGCGCCGGAACAGGTGCGACTGGCGCGCACCGAGCCGGCCATCCTGCCCGTCGCCCCGCCGGTGGACCCGCAGAACTGGGACACCGTCGTGGTGGACCTGGTCGGGCTCGGCGGGCTCGACGCCAGTGACACCGCCGCAGCACTGCCCGCGCTGCGCAGAATGGGCATGGTGTGGGCGATCCGCTACGACAACGAGGGCCTCGACACCAAGGTGATCGCCGACCTCGTCGTGCGCGCCGCCGAACTGTCCGGCCTGCGCAACGTCGTGCTCGTCGGCCACAGCATGGGCGGCGTGATCGCGCTGGAGGTCGCCGAGCACATCCACCGCGACAGCGATCGCAGGCTGGTCGGGGTGGTGCTGGACTGCACGCCGGTGGACCTGAACGCCGTCCGGCCGGAGAGCCGCGGGCGCGGTGAGGACATGCTGCGCTGGATGGGCTGGCTGCCCGGAGCCCGGGAGAGCCGGGCGCTGCGGTTGGCCGTGGAGACCTATGCCCGCCGCGACCGTTTCCTCGACCGTGGCGACGGGGTCCCCGGCATCCGCTTCGGCAAGCTGGGCGAGGTGCTGACGGAAGTGCTGCGGGAGAAGATCGGCTCGCGCGACGCCGCGAGCAACGGTCTGATCGAATCGCAGTTCACCGCCATCGTGGCCGGTGGCGCGGCCGACGACCTGCGCACCCTGGCCCAGCCCGTCGCGGACAAGCCGCGGCCCGCGATCGTCTTCATCCGGCCACGCAACGCGAGCGCCGACCGCGTGGTCGACGTCGAGTACTCCCACCGGGTGCTGATCGAGCAGTCCGGCGGAGTGGACGGCACGCTGCTGGTGGTGCTGGCGCGAAACACCGGGCACGCCAATCCGATGCAGCGCCCGCGGGAGTACAACACGGTGATCGAGCAGCAGATCCTGCCGTTCGTGCAGCGCTATCAACAGCAGGTCCGGTCGACGACGGTGGCCGCGCCGCCGCGCTGAGGGGTTCGAACCAGGCTGAGACAAACGGTTTTCGCGCCGGTTTCGTCTTGTTTCAATTCGCCTATGTTCCGACCAAGTACGTTCCGGTCCGGCCTCCGTGGCCGCGCGACCGCCGCATTGCTCGCCGTGGCGACCGTCGCGACGCTCGGACTCACCGGCTGCGCGAAGGACGACAAGCCGGTCGGTCCCACCGCCGACGGACCGCTGCCCACCGAGGTTCCCGCCGGAACCACCCTGGTGGTCGCCGACCAGTCCGAGCGCCTGCAGTCCGTGCTGCGCCTGTCCGGCGAGCTCGACAAGCTGCCGTTCAAGGTGGAGTTCGCCAACTTCGTCGGCGGTCCGGCCATCCTGGAGGCATTCCGCGCGGGCGCCGCCGATGTGGCGCAGGTCGGTGACGTCCCGCCGATTCATGCCTTGGTGGCCGGGCAGGACGTGCCGATCATCGCGTCCTATCAGACCAGCACCACCGCCTTGAAACTCGCGGTGGCGCCGGGCAAGCCGGTGGCGAAACTGGCGGATCTGAAGGGCAAGAAGATCGCCTACGCCGAAGGCACCGCGCAGCAGGCCGCCGTGCTGCGCGCCATCGACAAGGCCGGTCTCACCACCTCCGACGTGCAGTTGATCCGGCTGCAACTGGCCGAGTTCCCCGATGCGGTGCGCACCGGCCAGGTCGACGTCGCGCCGCTGATCGAACCGAACGTCACCCGGTTCCTGCGCACGCCCGGCGCCTCGCTGATACCCGACTCCGAGACCGCGGGCATCTACGGCGGCCTCGCCTACCTCTACGCCCGCCGCGCCGTCGTGCGGGACCCGGCGAAGGCGGCCGCCGCGCGCGCGTTGGTCGGCGCGTTCGTCCGGGCCTACCAATGGGCCAACACCCACCCCGAGGACTGGGCGCGCCGGTACTACGTGGAGAACCAGAAGGTGAGCGCCGACGACGCCAAGCGCATCGTGGAATCGCTGGGTGTCTACGTCTTCCCGCATCTGGACCAGCAGCTCGTCGACCGGCAGCAGGCCACCATCGACGCCATCGCCAAGGCGGGCGAACTGCCCAAGAAGGTGCAGGCGTCCACCGGTTTCGACCTGCGCTTCGACGCCGCGATCACGCAGGCGGTCACCGAGAGCGGCGCCTCGTTCGAACCGAAGGCACGCTGATGGCGACCCTCGACGCCGGTGTGCTGCGCCGCATCGGGCGCGGCCGCTCCGAAGCCCGGCCCGCACTGGCGAAACGCAAACCGGCCCGACCGCGCCTGGGACCCGGCCGCCCGATTCCGTTCGGCATCGCGCTGGGACCCGCCTTGCTGATCGCGGCGTGGGTGCTCGGTTCCACCACGGGCACATTGGATCAGGAAACCCTGCCCGCCCCGTGGACGGTCGCCGAGACCGCCGGTGACCTGCTCGCCGACGGCCGCCTGCAGAGCAATCTGCTGACCTCCGTGCAGCGTGCCGCGATCGGGCTCGCGCTCGGTGTCGCGATCGGCCTGGTGCTGGCGTTGGTGGCCGGGCTCAGCCGGATCGGGGAAGCGTTGGTGGACGGCCCGATCCAGATCAAGCGCGCCATTCCCACGCTCGCGCTGATCCCGCTGTTCATCGTGTGGTTCGGCATCGGCGAGGAGATGAAGCTGGTGGTCATCACCACCAGCGTGGCGATCCCGATCTACCTGAACACCCACGCGCACCTGCGCAGCGTCGACGCCAGGTACGTGGAACTCGCCCAGACGGTGGGGTTGTCGCGGTGGGGGTTCATCCGCCGGATCGCACTGCCGGGATCGCTGCCCGGATTCTTCACCGGCCTGCGGCTGGCCGTCACCATCTCGTGGCTGGCGCTGGTCGTGGTGGAACAGGTCAACGCCACCAGCGGCATCGGCTATCTCATGACTCAGGCCCGCACCTACGGCCAGATCGACATCATCGTGGTCGGCCTGGTGATCTACGGCCTACTCGGGCTGTTCGGCGACATCCTGGTGCGCGCCGCGGAAAGGAAGGCGCTGTCATGGCGGCAGACACTCGGGGACTGAACGTCGTGCGCGCCCGGCGGCTGCGCCGTGGCTTCGGCGACCGGGTCGTGCTGCGCGACCTCGACATCGACATCGCCGGTGGCGAGTTCGTCGCCCTGCTCGGCCGCAGCGGTTCCGGCAAGAGCACGCTGCTGCGGGCGCTGGCCGAATTGGACTACGACGTGCCGGGATCCGGCGAGCTGAGCGTGCCCGCCGAGCGCTCCGTGGTGTTCCAGGACTCGCGGTTGCTGCCTTGGGCGCGGGTGCTCGACAACGTCACCCTCGGCCTCGGCGGCTCGGACGCGGCCGGTCGCGGTCGCGCGGCGCTGGCCGAGGTCGGGCTCGCCGGACGGGAGAAAGCCTGGCCCAAGGAACTTTCCGGCGGCGAACAACAGCGCGTCGCGCTGGCGCGCTCGCTGGTCCGCGAACCCGAACTGCTGCTGGCGGACGAGCCGTTCGGCGCGCTGGACGCGCTGACCCGGATCAAGATGCACGCGCTGCTGCAGGATCTGTGCACCAAGCATCGGCCCGCCGTCCTGCTGGTCACCCACGATGTGGACGAGGCGGTGCTGCTCGCCGATCGCGTCCTGGTGCTCGACGACGGTCGCATCGCGGTGGACCAGCGCATCGACCTGGAACGCCCCCGCCGCCACGGCGACCCCGCGTTCCTGCGGCACCGCTCCCTGCTGCTGGCCAGCCTGGGTGTCGACGTCGCGGACACGCCCACCGACGAGAAGAAAGCCTCATGACCACACCGCGCCAACTCAGCCTCAACGCCTTCATCTACCCCTCCGGCCACCACGAAGCCGCCTGGCGGCATCCGTGGAGCAGCCCCGAGCGGATCTACGACGTCGCCTACTACCAGGAGATCGGCCGCACCGCCGAAGCGGCGAAGCTGGACGCGGTGTTCTTCGCCGACGGTCCCGCCCTGCGCACCGAGGTCAAGCACAACGCGGCCTCCGGCCTGGAGCCGATCACCCTGCTCACCGCGATCGCCACGGCGACGACGCACCTCGGCCTCATCGCCACCGCGTCGACCACGTACTACGAGCCCTACAACCTGGCCAGGTTGTTCTCCACGCTGGACCACATCTCCGGCGGCCGCGCGGGCTGGAACATCGTCACCACCGGCACCGACCTCGCGGCGGCGAACTTCGGCCTGGCCGAGCATCCCGGGCACGCCGAGCGATACGCGCGAGCGAGGGAGTTCGTCGACGCGGTGCTCGCGCTGTGGGACAGCTGGGAAGACGACGCCATCGTCTTGGACCGGGCCTCCGGCGTGTACGCCGACCCGGAGAAGATCCACCGGATCGACTTCGAGGGCGAACACCTGCGCGTGCGCGGGCCGTTCAACGCGCCGCGCACGCCGCAGGGCCACCCGGTGCTGGTGCAAGCGGGCTCGTCGAACGACGGCCGGGCGTTCGCGGGCAAGTACGCCGAGGCGATCTTCACCGCGCATCAGCGGCTCAGCGACGCGCAGGCGTTCTACGCCGACATCAAAGCGCGGGCACGCGACTTCGGGCGCGACCCCGAGCACGTCAAGATCCTGCCCGGGATCAGCCCGTTCATCGCCGATACCGAGGCGGCGGCCAAGAAACTGGAGCGGGAGTTCAACGAACTCACCGTGCCGGAGTACGGCTTGACCCAGCTCGAGGGCATCGCCGGGACGAGCCTGCGGCACCTGTCGCTGGACGAGCCCATTCCGGTCGAATTGTTCGCCGACGCGGGCGATGTCACCGACAACGGGCAGAGCCGGTTGCAGGTCGTGGCGGGCATCGTGCAGCGCGAACGGCCGACCGTGCGCGGTCTGCTGCACCGCCTCGCCGGTGCGCGCGGTCACCGGGTGTTCGCCGGAACCCCCGAGCAGGTCGCCGACACCATCGAGGAATGGTTCCGCAACGGCGCCGCCGACGGATTCAACGTCATGCCGCCGTACTACCCGGGCGGCCTGGAGGTCTTCGCGGAGACCGTCGTGCCGATCCTGCAGGAGCGCGGCCTGTTCCGCACCGAGTACACCGGCACCACCCTGCGCGACCACTTCGGCCTGCCCCGACCCGACAGCCGCTTCGCCCTGCAGCCCGCGCTGACCCGGTGAGCGGCGCCGACGGCAGCGACTGTCCCGCTGCTCTGCGGCTGCTCGATGCCGACGGTGTGCGAACCGGCACCGACCAGCGAATCGCACTCCGGTGGGGCCTGTGGCCGACAGGGGTCGGCCTCGCCTCGGCCGGTGCTTGCGGACGGGACCTGACCAGCCGGAGCCGGGCGCGGCGACGCTCCCGGAACACCCGGTCGACGCGGCGATGAGCGAGCGTACTGTCGCGCTCGGCGAAGTGGCGGGGGTGCGGTTGCGGTCGCTGGTCTGGACCGTGTTCGTGCCGATGGTGGTGTACGGCATCGGGTCCGGCGCGGCGGCCCCGATGTACGCGCTGCGCGCGCTGGATCTGGGGGCTTCGGCCGGTCTGGCCGGAGTCGTCGTCGCCCTGTCCGGGTTGGGCATGGTGCTCACCGATCTGCCTGCCGGGCGGGTCGTCGCCACGATCGGAGAGCGCGGCGCGCTGGCGGTGGGCTCGGTGCTCGGGGCGATCGGCGTGCTCACGGCGATCGTCGCGCCGAATGTCGGCGTGCTCGCGCTGGGAATGCTGCTGGGCGGCGCGGCGAGCGCGGTGTGGGGCCTGGCCCGCCAGTCCTATCTCGTAACCGTGGTGCCCGCGCACGACCTCGGGCGCGCGATGTCCACGCTGGCCGGTTCGATGCGGCTGGGGTTCTTCTGTGGACCGTTTCTCGGTGCGGTCGTGGTGCATTCGCTCGGTCCCCACGGTGCGCTGTGGTTACAACTGGTGGCCACGGTGGTATCGGGCGCGGCCATGGCGGCGATCCGATCGCCCGAGGCATCGGGTGGGTCGGGCGCCGGGCCCGCCCTGACCGCGATCGTGGTCGAGCACCGCAGGACCCTCGGCACGCTCGGACTGGCCGCGTTGCTGGTCGGCGCCGCGCGGGCGGCGCGGCTTGCGTTGCTGCCGTTGTGGGCCGCGCACATCGGGATGAGCGCGTCGACCACCAGCCTGGTGTTCGGCGTCGCGGGCGCGATGGACGTGCTGATGTCCTATCCGGCCGGGGTGTGGCTGGATCGTTACGGCAGACGCGCCACCGGCGTGCCGTCGATGATCCTGTTCGCCGCCGGATTCGGCGTGCTGCCGTGGACTTCCTCGGTGCTCGGGCTCGGTTGCGCCGCCCTACTGCTCGGTCTCGCCAACGGCATGAGCAACGGGCTGATCATGACGGTAGGCGCCGATGTCGCGCCCGACGGGCAGCGCGCGGAATTCCTCGGCGCCTGGCGGCTCACCCACGACCTCGGCATGTTCGCCGGGCCGGTGGCGGTCGGCGCGATCAGCGCCGTGACCGTGCTCGGCGCAGCGGCCATCGCGCTCGCGCTCGCCGCCGCCGCGGGCGCCTACACGATGCACCGATGGTTCCCTGGCGCGGTCGGACCACCGGCGCGGCAGGCCTCCGCCGAGACCGGGTAGACGCTCGGCCTCGGCCACCCTTCCGCGGGATATGAGATTTCCACTCTCGGCAGGTGTCGCTGCGGCGTTGTCACCGGCGTGCGTCGGTAGGGTGCTGCGGCATGCCCATATCCTTCCGTCGTCGATTCGGTCTCGTCACCGCAGCGGTGAGCATGTGTGTCACGGTCACCTTCGGGGCGGCGCCGGCGACCGCGGAAATCCCGGCGACCGGGCAGCTGAGCGGGATCGAGCTGCTCGATCCCGCGTGGACCTTTTCCGAGGCCGCGGCGTCGTTCGGGATCGTCTACACCACGATCGATCAGCACGGCGCGCCCGCGCAGGCGTCCGGTGCGCTGTATCTACCCGCGGGATTACCGCCGCGGGGCGGCTGGCCGCTGGTGGTGTGGGCACATGGAACCGCGGGCATCGGCGATGCCTGCGCACCGTCGCGCCGCCCGCAGTCCGAGCGGAACAAAACCTATTTCGATCAGATACTGAACCACGGATACGCGGTGCTGGCTCCCGACTATCAGGGGCTCGGCACGCGCGGGCAGTTCAGCTACTACAACGCGAACGTCGAGGGGATGTCGATAGTGGACGCGGTCGCGGCGATGCGCGCGACTCCGATTCCGCTGTCGCACAAGTGGGTTGTCGTCGGCCAGTCGGAAGGTGCGCACGCCGCGATGAGCGCGGCCGGCTTGTACGCCGAGAAAGGCGGATCCGCCACGGGATTGAGCGGAGTGGTAGCCACCGGTCTGCGCACCGACCCCAGCAAGAGCCTGCCGGAGATGTTCCGGCGAACCTCCGCCGGCTCCGAGAATCAGATCGCCTACGCGGCGTATTTCCTGGCCTCGATGGAGGAACTGAACCCAGGCAGCGTCACCCCGTACCTCTCCGATTTCGGCAAGGGATTCGTGGAAAAAGCCGCGCACGAATGTCTTTCGCATCTGGTCGAGCACGCGGGCGGCCGCCGGCCGTGGACGCTTGTCGCCGATCCCGACCGGCCGACGCCCACCTTCGCCGCGGACATCGCCGCCTTGACGGGATACCCGGAAGACCGTTTCACCAGTGATCTCATGATCGGCTACGGCACCGCGGACATCGATGTGCCGCCCACCGACACCGAGAACTACGGGACGACACTGCGAGAGGCGAACACCGGAATCCGGGTGACAGTTCAGCAGTACCCGGGCAAGGACCACAGCGGCGCCTTTCTGGCATCGCTTCCGGACACGTTGGCATTTCTGGAGACCCACCTGCGCTGACTCGGCGCGGGGCCGTCCGGCCCGCCGCGACGCCGAGTCCGGAACTGCCGTCCTCACCCACTGGGCGTCAGCGGACGCGGGTGCCGAGCAGGTGCCGCACACCCGCGACGAACAGTTGCAGGCCGAAGTCGAAACGGGCGGTGGCGTCGGTGGTTTCCTCCAGCGGCGACGCGCCCTCGGGCAGGGCGCCCACCGAGTCCATCTGCATCCGCGACTGCTCGTCCACGGTCTCGCCGAGGACGTAGTAGAGCAGCGTGAACGCCGTGAGTTCGGCCTCTTCGCGCGGCATGCCCGCCCGGATCGCGGCGCTCACCAGACGTTCCCGTCCCTTGCTCGTGGTGAGCCGGGAAGCATAGGTCGCCGAGACCAATTCGGCGCCGTCGCGGTAGGCCAGCAGGCAGTTGCGCAGCCGGTGGGCCAGTTCGGTGAGCTGCCCCGACCATTCCTCGGCCTCGATCGGGTCCTCCATCGGCGCGAGGATCTTGTCCGCCACCGCGCCCAGCAACGCCTGCTTGTTGGGGAAGTGCCAGTACAACGCGCCCGGCTGGACCTGGAGGGAACCGGCCAATCTGCGCATGGTGAGGTCGGCCAGGCCGTATCGGTCCAGAATCGCGATGGCGCCGTCGACCACGTCCGCCCGGTGCAATTGCACTCGATGCCCTTCCCGTCGTGCTTTGACTCACTCCTACCGCTACCCTAGCCTGAACACCGTTCAAGTTGCACGGCCACCTCGGCCGGACGAAGGGATTCGTTGCAGTGACCCAGGCACCTGTAGACACCGGCATTCTGTCGATCGCCCGCGAGCAGGTGCTCGAGCGGGGGGAAGGACTGAACCAGGAGCAGACCCTCGAGGTGCTGCGCTCGGGCGACGACCAGCTGGAGGAACTGCTCGCCCTCGCCCACGAGGTGCGCATGAAGTGGTGCGGCCCGGAGGTCGAGGTCGAGGGCATCATCAGCCTGAAGACCGGCGGCTGCCCGGAGGACTGCCACTTCTGCTCACAGTCGGGCCTGTTCCAGTCCCCGGTGCGCGCCGCGTGGCTGGACATCCCGAGCCTGGTCGAGGCCGCCAAGCAGACCGCGAAGACCGGCGCCACCGAGTTCTGCATCGTGGCAGCGGTGCGCGGTCCCGACGAGCGCCTGATGGCCCAGGTGGCCGCGGGCGTCGAGGCGATCCGCAACGAGGTCGACATCCAAGTGGCCTGCTCGCTCGGCATGCTCACCCAGGAGCAGGTCGACCAGCTGGCCGCCATGGGCGTGCACCGCTACAACCACAACCTGGAGACCTCGCGCTCCTACTTCCCCAACGTGGTCACCACGCACACCTGGGAGGAGCGCTGGGACACCCTGCGCATGGTCCGCGAAGCGGGCATGGAGGTCTGCTGCGGCGGCATCCTCGGCATGGGCGAGACGCTGGAGCAGCGCGCGGAGTTCGCCGCGAACCTGGCCGAACTCGAGCCCGACGAGGTGCCGCTGAACTTCCTCAACCCGCGACCGGGCACCCCGTTCGGCGATCTGGAGGTGCTGCCCGCCTCCGACGCGTTGCGGGCCGTCGCCGCGTTCCGGCTCGCGCTGCCGCGCACCATGCTGCGCTTCGCGGGCGGCCGCGAGATCACCCTGGGTGATCTGGGCGCCAAGCAGGGCATTCTGGGCGGCATCAACGCCGTCATCGTCGGCAACTACCTGACCACCCTCGGTCGCCCGGCCGAACAGGACCTGGACTTGCTCGGCGAGCTGAAGATGCCGATCAAGGCGCTCAACGAAACGCTCTGACCGGCTCGGTTGCGACGATGAGGCAGACGAGCATGGGTACTGTCATCACTATGGACGAGCGCTACAACCCGTTCACCGGCAAGCGAATCGTGCCGGGCCTCGACGACGTCATCCCGGCCGCCGCCGCGCTGGGCCTGGAGCCGCCGCGCTTCTGCGAACAGTGCGGTCGCCGCATGATCGTGCAGGTGAACCCGGACGGCTGGTGGGCCAAGTGCTCCCGGCACGGCGTCATCGACTCGGCCGCATCGGAACGCCGCTAGTGGCGTCGTCGGTGCGGGCCGAGGCGCGCGCGGCGGCAGTGGTCGCCGCCGCCGTGGTGGTGGTGAGCGCGCTCGCGGGCGTCGCATGGGGCTTCTCGGCGCCGACCGAGCGGCTGCTCGTGGTGGAGCCGGGCCGCGGGGTGGCGCTGACCGGGGAGAGCACGCATCAATTCGACGCGCTGGCGATCTTCGTGCTGGCGGGAGCGGTGCTCGGGCTGCTCTGCGCGCTCGCTGTGTGGCGGTGGCGTTCGGCACGCGGGCCGCTGCAGCAGATCGGCCTGTTGATCGGCTCCGGCCTGGGCGCGGTGGTGATGGCCACCGCGGGGGAGCAGATCGCCGCCTGGTCGCATCCACGCCCGAGCGACCCGCCGGTGGGCCAGATCGTCACGTTGCCGATCGAACTGGGCAGTGCGCTCGCGCTGATCGTGCAGCCGCTGATCGCGTCGTTCGTGATGCTGTTCCTCGCCGCGCTCAGCGCGTCGGAGGATCTCGGCAGCGGCCGCGGCGCCGCCCGGGACGAGGAAGGATACGACACCCGCGCCGCGGTCCCCTACGGTGCGGCTGCGAGTGGGGGAGAGCTGCCCTATCGTGGCTACGAGCCTGCCTCGGAGCAGTATTCGGTTCCCGAATACCGGCCGCGGTACTGAGGCGTCGTCTCGTACCACCGTGGGCGTGGAGCGAAGCGTGCGCGGAAGGAACAGGACGCGACCTCGGTTCGAACGCGGTGAGCGTGGCCGACGCCGATGGCATCTTCCGCAGGAGCTTGCACGAACTCGGGGTGTCGCTGCCGCGCCGCTGGATGATGTGGGCGGCCGTGCGCGCGGCTCACCGGTTGCGTGGCGCGAGCGCGGGCGATGTCGCCCGGTTCGTCGCCGTCGCTGTTCCCTCGGTGTTCTTCATGGTCGTCCCCGTGACCGTGGTGACGGTGTTCCTCCTGTTGTTCTGGCTGGTCGAACTGGCCTTCTGGGCCGCATCGCGGGTGGCGCAACGGACCGAAGCCCCGCCACCCGACCCGCAGGTGAAAACCGCCTGACCGGTTACGCCGCCACGCCGGAACACGCAAAAGCCCCGCACCCGAAAGGCGCGGGGCTCTTACCTGGCTACGTCGATCAGATCGCGCGGACGTCCTGGGCCTGCGGGCCCTTCTGTCCTTGGCCGATCTCGAACTCCACGCGCTGTCCTTCTTCGAGGGACTTGAATCCCGAGCCGGACACGGCGGAGTAATGAACGAAGACGTCGGCGCCGCCACCGTCTTGCGCGATGAAGCCGAAGCCCTTTTCGCTGTTAAACCACTTCACACTGCCTTGAGCCATTGCTTACTTCAATCTTTTCTGTAGGTGAGCCGAGCGAATCACTTCGATAGCCCGGTCTCACGGTCCACCCTGCCATGAACCGGTTCCACTTCACACCGCGCACCCCGGTTTGTGAGCAAACCGACACGAGCGCTCGTCGTCGATCCCACTGCTCGACCCCTGGCAAAGGTCTCCCGGCCGACTCGCCCGCTCTCGTGGCGGACTGACCGAGCCGTGCGGCCGAGCCGCCGTGCACAGACGGGGATCGGTGCGGCCGGTCCGCCGTCGAGGTAGCCGCAGGGTACCGGCGACGAAAATACGTAGAGGTGCGAATGGCAGCGAGGATAGGGTGGGCGGCCGGAAGCGGCCGAGAAGTGCCGAAGGAGGTAGGCGATGAGTCGAGCACATCGAGTGGCGGCCGAAACGCCTCCTGCCGAGAAGGAGCGCGCTGATCTGGCGGCGTGGCGGCGGCGAGATGCCCTGCGCCGCAGCAATGCCGCGCGCCCGGTGCCGAGCAAGCGGCAGTATCGACGCCGGGACAAGCACGGCAAAGCGGCCACCGACTACTGAGCGAAACCTGCTCGCCATACGCCGACAGTGCGCGAGGAACTGTTCGAGTGTGGGAAGTGTTCCGGCGTAGTGAAGTGATCAGGATGCCCCGGGCGGGCGCAGGGCGGCGAATTCGTCCGTCACGCGCAGGCCGGAGTCGCTGAAACGGTAGACCGCGGCGGGGCGGCCGCCCGCTCGGCCGGGTGCGGCGGTGGCGCCGGTGGGCGTGATCACTTTGCGGCGGGACAGAACTCGCTGGAGGTTCGTCGGATCTACGTCGTATCCGAGTGCGGCGCAATATATTTCGCGCAAGGTGGACATCGTGAACCGGTCCGGGGCGAGGGCGAAGGCGATGTTGGTGTAGGACAGTTTCGCGGCCAGGCGGGTGCGGGCGTGGTCGACCACCGTGC
This sequence comes from Nocardia sp. NPDC004573, assembly GCF_053602135.1. Classification (NCBI taxonomy): domain Bacteria; kingdom Bacillati; phylum Actinomycetota; class Actinomycetes; order Mycobacteriales; family Nocardiaceae; genus Nocardia; species Nocardia sp. NPDC004573. The sequence goes on along the minus strand of NZ_JBSGDA010000021.1, from coordinate 92,481 downwards.
GGTGGTCGAAGGACATGTCCGGCAGCGCCGAGACCGGGTGCCAGGAGGTGTCCGAGGGCAGGTGCGGGTCGGCGGTGAGCGGAACGAGGCCGAGGTAGGCCGAGGCGATGCGGCGCGGGCTCGGCACCCGGTCGGGGGCGCTGAACACCGAAAGCTGTTCCAGATGGCTCAACTCGCGCACGTCGACCTTCTCGGCGAGCTGACGGCGCGCGGAGGTGTCGAGGTCCTCGTCGTCGCGCAGCCGGCCGCCGGGGAGCGACCAGGTGCCCTTCTGCGGGTCCAGCGCCCGCTCCCACAGCAGCACCGCGAGTTCGGTCCGCTGATCGGGCGGACAGCGCCGCAGCATGCCCTCCGCGCGATCCACGGAGGTGTGACCTGCGGCGATGTCTCGGGGGAAGCGGCGAACCTGGAACACCGCGGTGAGCGATTCGTGGATGGTGCTACTATGGGCCACGTTTTCGATTATAAGTCGAAAACCTGGTTAGGTGCGAATCGGCGGGGTAGCCGACCGCACGAGGAAGGGAGCCATCCATGGCGACGACGGGTGCGAAACTGGCGCCTCCGCTGATGGGGCAGGTGTTCGACGGGCCCACCGGGTTCGCGGGTGTCGAGGCTGGGCCGGAGTGGGCACAGGAAGTCAAGCGACTGGCCAGGGAGCGCAACGCGACGATCCTGGCGCACAACTACCAGCTGCCGGAGATCCAGGACGTGGCCGACCATGTCGGCGACTCGCTGGCGCTGTCGCGGATCGCGGCCGAGGCGCCCGAGGACACGATCGTGTTCTGCGGCGTGCACTTCATGGCCGAGACCGCCAAGATTCTCAGCCCCGCCAAGACCGTGCTCATCCCGGATCAGCGCGCGGGATGTTCGCTCGCGGATTCGATCACGGCCGAGGAACTGCGCGCCTGGAAGGCCGAGCACCCGAACGCGGTCGTCGTGTCCTACGTGAACACCACGGCCGAGGTGAAGGCCCTCACCGACATCTGCTGCACCTCGTCCAACGCGGTGGACGTGGTCGCCTCGATCGACCCTGACCGCGAGGTGCTGTTCCTGCCCGACCAGTTCCTCGGCGCCCACGTCAAACGGGTCACCGGTCGCGCGAACATGCACATCTGGGCGGGTGAGTGCCACGTGCACGCGGGCATCAACGGCGACGAGCTGACCGAGCAGGCGCGCACCCATCCGGACGCGGAGCTGTTCGTGCACCCCGAATGCGGCTGCGCCACCTCGGCGCTGTACCTCGCGGGCGAGGGCGCGTTCCCGGCCGAGCGGGTGCACATCCTGTCCACCGGAGGCATGATCGACGCGGCCAAGGCGGCGAAGTCGAATCAGGTGCTGGTGGCCACCGAGGTCGGCATGCTGCATCAGCTGCGCAAGGCCGCCCCCGGCATCGACTTCCAGGCCGTGAACGACCGGGCCTCGTGCAAGTACATGAAGATGATCACCCCGGCGGCGCTGCTGCGCTGCTTGGTGGAGGGCCGCGACGAGGTGCACGTCGATCCGGAAACCGCTGCGCTGGGACGTAACTCGGTGCAGCGGATGATCGCGATCGGCAATCCCGGCGGCGGTGAATGAGTCCGACCGCTGCCCTGGCGGCGGGTCGCTCTCCGGCGGGGCGCGCTGAGCGCGACGCCCGCGCCGGAGGGCGTTCGCGGATCGGAAGACAGAGAGGCGCGGGCCGATGACAACCCGGGTTTCGATCGACTGGGAGGCCGAGGCCGATCTGGTCGTGATCGGCGGCGGCGTCGCGGGACTGACCGCGGCGCGCACCGCGTCACTGCGTGGCCTGCGGGTGCTCACGCTCAGTAAAGGCGGGCCGACCGACACGTCCACCCAGTACGCCCAGGGCGGTATCGCCGTCGTGGCGCCGCACGGGGATTCGGTGGAATCGCACGTGCACGACACGGTGGAGGCGGGTGCCGGACTATGCGACGTGGACGCGGTGCGCTCCATCGTCGAGGGCGGGCAGGCCGCCGTCGCCGCTCTCACCGATCTGGGCGCGGTGTTCGACCTCGGCCGCGACGGCCAGATCTCGCGGACCCGCGAAGGCGGGCACAGCACCCGCCGCATCATCCACGCCGGGGGCGACGCCACGGGGGCGGAGGTGCAGCGGGCGCTGAACGAGGCCGGGCTGCCGGTGCTGTTCGGTGCGGCGGTCGCCGACGTCGTCACCGGGCCGAACGGCGTGCGCGGCGTCGTAGCGGTGTCGGAGCGGGGGTTCGGCGTCGTGCACGCGCCCGCCGTGCTGCTGGCCACCGGCGGCCTCGGACAGCTGTACGCGCTGAGCACCAATCCGCCGGGCGCCACCGCGGACGGCGTCGCGCTCGGGCTGCGGGCCGGTGCGACCGTCGCCGATCTCGAGTTCGTGCAGTTCCATCCGACCGTGCTGTACACCCCGGGTGGCCTGGGGCGCAGGCCGCTGATCAGCGAAGCCGTGCGCGGCGAAGGGGCGAGGCTGGTCGACACCGCAGGCGACCCGGTGACCGCGGGCGTGCATCCGCGCGGCGACCTCGCTCCCCGCGATGTCGTCTCCCGTGCCATCGCCGCGCGCATGCGAGCGCTCGGCGCCGAGCACGTCTACCTGGACGCGCGCTCGATCGACGGATTCCCGCAACGGTTTCCGACGATCACCGCCTCCTGCCTGGCGGCGGGCATCGATCCGCGCACGGACCTCATCCCGGTCGCGCCCGCCGCGCACTACCAGTGCGGGGGAGTGGCCACCGACACCCACGGCCGCACCGGAGTGCCCGGTCTCTACGCGGCGGGCGAGGTCGCGCGCACCGGTCTGCACGGGGCGAACCGGCTGGCGTCCAACAGCTTGCTGGAGGGACTGGTGGTCGGCGAGCGCGCCGGAGCCGCTGCTGCCGAACGGCTCGGTGAGCGCGCCGGGGTGCACGAGTTTGCCGTGCGCTCCGCCGAATACGCCGACCGTGCCGTGGTGCAGGGCCTGATGACCACGCATGCCTCGGTGGTCCGCGACCGTGCGGGGCTCGCCGAAGCGCTCAAGCGACTCGACGACGTGGTCACCCGCCGCGACACGCGTACCGCCGCACATCCGGTCGCCGGGATCGAGGACGCCGCGCTCACGCTCACGGCCCGCGCCCTGCTGCTCGCCGCGCTCGCCCGCACCGAGAGCCGCGGCTGCCACACCCGGTCGGATCACCCGGACGCCGTGCCCGCCCTCCGGCACGGCCTCCCGATCCGGCTGAACGGCGACGGCGTCCCCGAGTACGCACCCATTCCCTGATCACAGCCGCCGAGCGGGTATCCGGTGGGGACGCCGTCCGCTCGGCGAGGAAGGAACACTTCGATGGCCCTGGATGCCGCCTTGGATCGCGACGAGGTGCTGCGCGTCGTTCGCGCCGCGCTGGAGGAGGATCTGCGCTATGGACCGGATGTCACGACGGCGGCCACCGTGCCCGCGGACGCGGCGATCAAGGCGTCGGTGGCGGCGCGGGAAGCGGGGACCGTGGCCGGGCTCGACGCCGGGCTGCTGGTGCTCGACGAGGTCATCGGTGCGGGCGGCTACGAGGTCACCGATCGGGTCGCCGACGGCACCCGGGTGTCGCCGGGACAATCCGTGCTCACCCTGATCGCCCCGACGCGCGGACTGCTCACCGCGGAGCGCACCATGCTCAATCTCGTGTGCCATCTGTCCGGCATCGCCACGGCGACCGCCGCCTGGGTGGACGCCGTCGCGGGCACTCACTGCCGGATCCGGGACAGCCGCAAGACGCTGCCCGGACTGCGGGCGTTGCAGAAGTACGCGGTGCGCGTGGGCGGCGGGGTCAACCACCGGATGGGTCTCGGTGACGCCGCGCTGATCAAGGACAACCACGTGGTCGCCGCCGGATCGGTGGTCGAAGCGCTGCGCGCGGTCCGCGCCGCCGCCCCGGACATCGCCTGCGAGGTGGAGGTCGACAGCCTCGAACAGCTCGACGCCGTCCTCGCCGAGAACGTGGAACTGGTGCTGCTGGACAACTTCCCGCTCTGGCAGACCCAGGCGGCGGTGCAGCGCCGCAACGCCGCGTCCCCGCAGACGAAACTGGAGTCCTCCGGCGGGCTGAGCCTGGACGTCGCCACCGACTACGCCCGCACCGGCGTCGACTACCTCGCCGTCGGCGCCCTCACCCACTCGGTCCGGGTGCTCGACCTCGGGCTGGACATGTAGATCCTGCCCGGAACCACTTACCGGCCCCGGTTGGTTCGCCGCCGGCGCGGGAACCGGCCACCGTCCGGGCCGACATCCGGGCGCTCGGCGGCGCAGCGTGCGTACGACGTCCGATACGTCGCCGCGTCAGCTGGCGCGCACCGTCGTGCGCTGGTGCACCCGCCCGCCGCGGCAAGCCGGGGACCGAAGGCTCCGGCCCCGACCAGCTCACTCTCGGGGCCTCCGTGACCAACGGCGATTCCGGTTTCAGATCCATGTACCGCTCCCGATTGATGGCCGCCTTTGCTCCGGTATGCGCCCCAGCGTGATTCGGTCGGCGAATCCGCACAACGGACAGGGCTCGCAGCGCGGCTCGGTCGGTCTCGGCGAAACCGTGGATCTCCATGTCGCTCAGGCGGTGAGCTCGCGTTCCAGCGGTGTCCGGAAACGGGGAATGGCGCGCACGTCGCCGAACCATTCGGCGACACGCTGGGCTTGCGTGGCGATCAGCGCTTCGGCGTCGGCTCCCACGTCCTCGAGGAGGCGGTAGACGATCTCGCCGTCCTTGCGCTGTGCCCAGCCGCCGACGATCCGCCCGTCCCACCAGACGGTGGGGCCGACGTTGCCGTTGCGGTCGAACAAACGCGGCGCGTGCGGGCCGAGGTACCACTCGCGCGCCTGCCAGCCCATCGGCGTCGGATCCAGCGCGGGCAGCAACGCCGCCCATGGTTCCGGCGCGGGAACCGGGTCCAGGTCGTCGGCAGACAGCACGCCGGTCACGCCGTCCAGATCTACCTCGACGAGATCGAGCGCGCCGAGCGCCGCGCGCACCTCGCCGAGCGTCCACCCGGTCCACCACTTGAGGTCCGATACCGGCGCGGGTCCGAAGGCGCGCAACCAGCGGCGGACGAGTTCGACGCGCGCCTCGGCGGCGGGCAGGGCGGCGACGCCGTCGGGCAGCCAGGACTCGATCGGCGCCCAGGTGTACTGACTGCTGGTCCAGCCGCCGTTCGGCCTGCCGCGCACGATGCGGCCCTCGCAGCCGAGGGTCACCAGCACCCAGGTGGTGATGTTCGTCGGCTTCGAATACGCCTTGTCCGGCGCGGTGTTCACCTGAGTGCGCAACCGCGGGACGTCCTTGCTCAGCTGGGCGCCGGTCGCCGCGCCGCGGTCGAGCAGCGCCTTGTGCGTCGCGGTCTCGACGTCGGCCCACCAGCGGCGCACGTCGCCGTCTCCGATGCCCGCCTGTTCCAGGTACTTGCCGTAGGCGCGCCGCTGTTTGTGCGCCAGCGCGTCCGCGCACGACGCCTGGAGAATCGGCACCGACTCCACCGGCACGACGAACATGGTGCGGCGCATGGCCAGCATCCGCAGCAGGGAACGGTCCTCGTAGAGCGCCTGTTCGACATCCGTGGGCGTCAGTCCCTCGGCGCGGGCCGCGACGGAGAGGAAGACGGTCGCCGGATCGGTCGCGTGCAGTGCTACCAGCGAGCGGGCGATCTCCGCGACCTGCCCGGTCCGCTCCGGAGTGGCCAGCCGGTGGCGCACCGCCAGCCGCGCGCGCCGCTGCGCGGCATCGATCGAACGCATAGGCGAATCGTAGCGTTCGGGTCGTGGTTCAGAGGCCGAAGCGCTCCGGGGCCAGGCGCAGCGCCCGGCAGGCGTCGCGCAGCGCGTCGGTCGCGGCCTGGCCGAAGGCGCCCGCGCCGCTGCCGATCAGGATGCCGGTGCGGATCACCGCGTCCGCTTCGGTCGGCTCGGCGCCCGCTTTGGCGATCTGCCGCAGTACGTGCGCGCAACCGAGGACCGGATCGTTCGCCAGCCGATTGCGATTGTCCTCGAACAGCGCGCGCAAGTCGTCGACCGGAAAATTGCGCAGAACCGGGTCCGTCGTGACCAGTTCGGCGACGAGGGCGTGGTCCCGCGCCGCGGCGGCGCCGTCGGCCACGGCCACCAGCGCGCACAAGGCGACAGCGGCGTCCCGGAAGTTCGCCCCGCGCAACGCGTTCCGTTGGGCGAGCAGCTCCGCTCGCCAGGTCGCGGCGGTCTCGGCCGTGTGGATCAGGGTCGCGTCGGGGATGCGGCGGGGTGCGAAGGTCATGGTCGACTCCATGAGGGGACGTCCGAACGCGCGGACCCGTGCCATCCGGACTCGGAATGGATACCCGGACCGTAACAGGGCCCGACCGCCGGGGCCTGCCCCAAAAAATTGGGATCAGTTCTCCGGTTCCCAGGCGCGGACCAGGTCGAGCAGGCCGGGGAAGCGCGCTTCCAGATCGTCGACGCGGACCTGGCTGCGGCGTTCCAATCCGTAGCGCCGCTGCCGGGTGACGCCCGCCTCGCGCAGCACCCGGAAGTGATGCGTCAGCGTGGATTTGGGGCGATCGATGCCGAACCAGGAGCAGGGCCGGTCGGTCTCCGGAGAGTCCAGCAGGAGACGGCGGACCATGGTCAGGCGCAACGGGTCGCTCAGCGCGGCGAGGACGTGGTCGAGCCGCAGCTCGGCGCGGTCCGGCTCGGGCAGCGTCGTGCTCGTCTCCGCGCTCTCCGTGGCCGCAGGCATCGCGTCTCCTTCCGCTCGGCCGCTTTGTACGAGTTCTATCGTACTGTGCGTTGGTTCGACTATGGTCGTACTGGTACGAGAAAAGTCGAACCAAGGAGAGATGATGGCATCGACGGTGACGGAGCCGCACGCGAAAGACGCCGGGGCAGGCGGCTCTCCGGTGTGGCGGGCGGCGTGGCCGGTGTTCGCGGTGTTCGTGTTGTCGAACGCGCCGACCCCGCTGTATGTGGTGTGGCAGAACGAGATCGGGTTCTCCTCCGGCACGCTGACCGCGGTGTTCGCTTGCTACATCGTCGGTTTGCTGGCAGCGCTGCTGGTCGCCGGCGTGGTGTCGGACCGGGTAGGGCGCAAGCCTGTGCTGCTGCCCGCGGTGGTGGCGGCGACGGCGGCCTGCGTGCTGTTCGCGGTCGCGCAGTCGGTCCTGCTCTTGGCGCTCGCGCGGCTGCTCACCGGCCTGGCGGTGGGCGCGGCGGTGTCTGCGGGAATGGCGGCGGTCACCGATGTGGGCGGCCCCGAGCGCAAACGCGTCGCCGCACTGGCCGCCTCGACCGCGATGGTCCTCGGGGCAGGTAGCGGGCCATTGCTGGCCGGCATCCTGTCCGAAACGCTGCCCGGCCCGACGGTGACGGTGTTCCTCGTCGAGGTCGCCGTGCTCAGCACGGCCTTCGCGGTCCTGGCCCGGCTGCCCTTGCCCGCGGGCTCCGGAGAACGCGGCCCGTGGATCCGGATCCCCTCGGTCGCCCCGGACGGCCGGGCCGCCGTGCAGGCCGGGATCGCGGTGTTCGGCCCGGGAATCACCGCGACGTCGTTCGTCCTGTCGCTGGGACCGTCGGTGCTGGCGCATCTGCTGGGCGCCGCCGACCGGGTGCTCGCCGGGGCGGTGGCGTTCACCATGTTCCTGGCGGCGACCGGAATCCAGTTCGCGGCACGACGGTTCGGCGTGCGCGCCATCCTGCTCGGCGGTGCGGCCGCGACCGTGACGAGCATGGCGGCGCTGGTGGGGGCGCTGGTAGCGGCCTCACTTCCGCTGTTCGTCGCGGCGGCCGTGCTCGCCGGGGCCGGCCAGGGCCTCGGCCAGTTCGGTGGCCTGACGGCGATCAGCGCGAGCGTGCCGGGCGAGCGGCTGGCCGAGGCGAACGCCGCGCAGAACGTGGGCGGGTATCTCCCTGCCGCGGTACTGCCGCTGACCGCCGGTCTTCTCGGCGACGCCTACGGATTGAGCGCGGGCGTGACCGCGTTCGGTGCGGTCGTCGGGCTCGCCGCGGCAGCGGGCGGGGCGCTCGTCGCGACGCGCCTGCGCCGGGGTGTCCCCGCACGCTGACGACGTGACATCATCCGAGGATGCGGCGGGCATATCCGGTACTCGTACTGTGCTGCGCGCTGGCCGGCGTGCTCGTGACAATTCTTGCGCCGACACGTGTTTCGGCGGAGCCGGCCTGCGCGCCGGGGGTCGTGGTGGGCCCGGTGTCGCTGCCCGTGGACGGCGAGGAGGCGACCGGGCGGGTGTACGAGCCCTACCGGTGTGCCGCGGGTGACCTGACCCCGCGAGCGCTCGTGGTCGCGGTGCACGGGCACGGCGGGTCGTCGGCGGACTTCGCCGCCTATCTCGAGTCGATCGCGCGGCGCACCGCAGCGCCGATCCTGGCGATGGACCTGCGCTCCGCGCAGAGCGCGTGGCGCACCGGAGACTGGAATCTGTGGGCAGGCTGGCGTGACGTCGTCGCCGCGACCGCGTGGTATCGGCAGGCCCACGGCTCGATCACCCGCACGGTGCTGTGGGGCTGGAGCCAGGGCGGCATCACCAGCGGCCTCGCCGCGGCGCACGGGCCGCGCGGGATGTTCGACTACTGGGTGGACAACTACGGTCCCGCCGACGATTTCACCATGTGGCTGGGCGCGGCGGTCGTGGATCCGGCACTGCCCGCCCAGATCGAGCGCGACGCGGGTGGTTGCCCGCCTGCCGCCTGTCCGCTCGCCTACGCCGAACGCTCGCCCGCCCTGCTGGCCGCCCGGATGGACGTGCGGCGCGCGTTCCTCGTGCACGGCACCGCCGACGACGTGGTGCCCTACGCCACCAGTCTCGAGATGCGCGCCGGGCTCGCCGCCGCGGGCAAGCCCACCTCCCTGTACACCGTCGTCACCGGGCGCGACCTGGAGGGGCGGGTGGCCCCGGCCGACCACAGCGTCGGGCCGGCATTCTTCGAGGGCGGCTGCGTCGTCGAACGGCTGCTGCTCGGCACGGAACCGGTCGACGGCCCCGACCGCGACTACCTCGTGGACGTCGCGCACGGCGTCGTCACCGCCCCGCCCGCTCCCGCGGGCGCGAAGTGCGCGGCGTAACGCGGGAACACGATCGGGGCTGCGCGCGGTTGTCGGAGAAAGACCGACGACGAAGCGAGGACGCGATGAGCAAGCCGGAAGACCCGGCCTACCACTGGGACGGACCGGAACTCGACCTGGACGCCTATCTGGCCCGGATCGGTTTCCACGGCGAGCGCGCCCCCGCCGTCCGGACGCTGCACGAGCTGGTGCGGGCGCACACCACCGCGATCCCGTTCGAGAACCTGGAGATCATCCTCGGCCGGTCGATCCCCCTCGACCTGGCGAGCTTGCAGGACAAGATCGTGCACCGCCGCCGCGGCGGCTACTGCTACGAGAACGTGGGACTGTTCGCGGCCGCGCTGGAACGACTCGGTTTCGGCGTCACCGGGCTCAGCGGCCGGGTGAGCATGGGCGCGGGCGCGGGATTGCGCCCCGCAACCCACGCGCTGCTGCGCGTGACGACCGCCGACGACGACCGAGTCTGGTTGTGCGACGTCGGCTTCGGCGCCGGACCGCTCGCGCCCTTCGAACTGTCCACGGAGACCGGCGAATTCGCGGCGGGCGAGTGGAAGTTCCGGCTGGAGCGCACCCGCGGGGAGCTGGATTCCGAGCTGTGGGTGCTGCACCAATACGGCCGCGACGGGTGGATCGACCGGCACAGTTTCACACTGAATCCGCAGTACCGCATCGACTATGCCGTCGGCAACCACTTCGTGTCGACCTCGCCCCGATCCCCGTTCACCACCCGGCCGTATGCGCAGCGCTTCCACCCGGACGTGCACCATGTGCTGGACGGCACCACCCTCGTCACCGAGTACCCCGACGGCACGAGCGAATCGCGGGAACTGGAACCCGCTGACCTGCCCAAGATCCTCGCCGAGGTCTTCGACATCGACCTGTCCGACGCCGACGCCGCCACCCTGGCGCAGGCCCGGTGGTCGCGCGACTGATCTCGCGGCCTGCCCGGCCCGCTAGGGTCGTCGGCGTGCGTACCAACCGGAAATCCCTCGTCCTGTTCACCGCACCGGTGCTCGTGCTCGCCGCCTGCTCGTCCGGGCCGGACCAGCCCGACACCGTGGCCGGGCAGTTCGCCGAAGCGCTCAACAGCGACGACATCGCCGCGGCGGCCGCGCTCACCGACAACCCGGCGGCGGCCTCCGACACCCTCGGCGCGCTCTACGAGGGGCTCGGCAAGGACGTCCGCTTCGAGGTCCGCTCGGTCGGCGACAATGGTTTCGCGCTGGCCGCCACCTGGAAGCTGGGCGAGGACGGCAAGTCCGAGTGGACCTACACCACCGACGGCACCGCCCACGACGACGGGAACGGGTGGCGGGTGAAGTGGGATCCCGCCACGATCGCTCCCGGGCTGGCCGGGGGACCGTTGAGCTACAGCAGGGTCTATCCGGCGCCGGCCCGCATCCTCGACGCCGCGGGCGGCGAACTGATGACCGAGCAGATCGTCACGCTGGTGAACGTCGCTCCCAGCGCCGACCTCTCCGCGGTCGCGGATCTGCTCGGCCCGCTCGCGCCCGGCCTCACCGCGCCTTCGTTGCAGACGGAACTGGCGGCGGCGCAAGGAAAGCCGGTCACCGCGATCACGCTCCGCGAGCGGGACCTCGCCCCGATCCGGGATCGCCTGAGCGCGCTGCCCGGCGTCACCCTCGCACCGCAGACCCGGTTGCTGACCACCGACAAGGCGCTGGCCGCGCCGACCCTGTCCGGACTGGCCGAGCTGTGGCAGCAGTCCGCCGACGCGCACGCCGGGTGGGCGGTGCGGGCCCAGACGCCGCAGGGCACCGAGCGCGTCGCCGGAACCGATCCCACGCCCACCGCCGACATCGCGACGACGCTCGATCTCGGTGTGCAGCGCGCGGCCGAGGCGGCGCTCGCCCCGGTCGCTCAGCCCGCCGCGATCGTCGCTCTGCGACCGTCGACCGGCGAGGTCGTCGCGATCGCGCAGAACGCCCCGGCCGACGCGCAGGGGCCGATCGCGCTGACCGGCCTCTACCCGCCGGGGTCGACCTTCAAGACGGTCACGGTCTCCGCCGCGTTGCAGGCCGGCACCGTGACACCCGATACCGTGCTGCCCTGCCCCGGCACCGCGAACATCGAGGGCCGCCGCATCCCCAACGACAACAACTTCGATCTCGGTTCGGTGCCGCTGCACACCGCGTTCGCCCGGTCCTGCAACACCACGATGGGCTCGCTCGCGGTGCAATTGCCCGCCGACGCGCTGACGAAAGCGGCCGCACAACTCGGGCTCGGCGTCGATTACGTCACACCGGGCCTCACCACGGTCACCGGAAAAGTTCCGGCGGCGGGCACCTCCGCGCAGCGTGTGGAGTCGGCGATCGGTCAAGGGCAGGTGACAGCGTCGCCGTTCGGCATGGCCCTGGTCGCCGCGTCCATCGCTCGCGGCGCGGCGCCCGCGCCCACGCTCGTCACCGGCAAGCCGGGCACCCCGGACCGGACCCAGGACGCATTGCCGCCACAGGTCGGCGACCAGCTGAAAACCATGATGCGCGAGACCGTCACCGACGGCACCGCGACGCAATTGCGCGACCTTCCGGGGCTGCTCGGCAAAACCGGTACCGCGGAATACATCGACGACAAGCACGCGCACGGCTGGTTCGTCGGCATCGACGGCGACCTGGCGTTTTCGGTGTTCATCAGTGACGCGGGCAGTTCCGCTCCCGCGGTGGAGGCCGCGGGGCGGATGCTGCGTGCCCGCGAATAGTCCGTTTCGGGCGATTTGGGGCCGCGAGATGGCCCGGCTGACGCGTGCGAGCATTCCGGCGCCCGCTACACTCATCCCCGGACCGCGTGAGTAATCAATATGCGGGATGTCACGATTTCGAGAAGGTTCGGAGTAGGCGCCATCGATACCGGTCAGTTGATCGCGGAGCATTACCGCCTGGTCGAGCGGATTGGTAGCGGCGGCACGGGCGTGGTCTGGCGTGCCGTCGACGAACGCCTCCAGCGCTCCGTGGCCGTCAAGCAGATCCACATCCAGCCGAGCCTGCCCGAGGCCGAGCGCGACGTGGTCCGCCAGCGCGCGATCCGGGAGGCCCGCAACGCCGCCCGCTTCCAGCATCCGAACGCGATCGTCGTGTTCGACATCACCGAGCACGAGGGCGATCCCTGCCTGGTGATGGAGTACCTGAAGTCCAAGAGTCTCGCCGCCGTGATCGCCGCCCAGGGCACCCTGCCGCTGACCCAGGTCGCGCGGATCGGCGAGCAGGTCGCCTCGGCGCTGATCGCCGCGCACCAGGCGGGCATCGTGCACCGCGACGTGAAACCGGGCAACATCCTGCTCGACGATCACGGCACGGTGAAGATCACCGACTTCGGCATCTCCCGCGCGACCGGCGACGTCACCCTGACCGAGACCGGACTGATCTGCGGCACCGCCGCCTACCTCGCGCCCGAGGTCGCCCGCGGCTCCGATCCCAGTCCCGCCTCCGACGTGTTCGCCTTGGGCGCCACGCTGTTCCACGCGCTCGAGGGCGAGCCGCCCTACGGCGCGGGTTCCAACCCGCTCGCGGTGCTCTACGCCGCCGCCAACGGTCAGCTGAGCGAACCGCGCAACGCCGGGCCCGCCACGGATTTCCTGCTCGACCTGCTCAGCCCCGAGCCGCGCGAGCGCCCGAGCATGCGGGCCGCGCGCGACCACCTCGCCGCGTTCGCCGACGCCGGTCCGGCCCCGGTGGCCGCCGGGTTCGTGCCCGCCAGCGAGGCGTTCGCCCGGCCGCGAGCGGGTCAGCCGGAATCGGCGACCCGCGAGCTGCGCCCCTCGGCGATGGCCTCGGCGCCCTACACGCCGACCGAGCGCCAGCCGCGTCCTCGCCCAGCGCCCGCGCCACCCGCCCACCCGGACACCGCGACGCACCCCCGCACGATGGCGCAGCCGCGTCCGGTGCAGCGGCAGGGCTCGTCGGGCAAGCGCCGTGCGGTGCTGGTCGGCGCGCTGATCGGCGCGATCGTGGTGGCCGGAGCCTTCATGGTGAGCCTGCTGAGCTCGTCGGGCTCGAATACCAATGCCGCCCAGGGCAATTCCTCGTCGGTGATCGCGTCGACGCGACCGGGCGGCAACACCACGTCGGCCGCGGCGCCCGTGGGGGAGACGAAGAGTGTCGGCAAGGCCGATCCACGGCAGTCCATCGATCAAGTGGTGGACTTCTACAACAATCTGACGTACTTGAGCTTCTCCGCCGCGTGGAAACAGCTGACCCCGGCCGCCCAGCAGGTCTACGGCAGTCAGCAGGCGTTCGAGACCTACTGGACGCAGAACCGGGTCACGGGCTTCAACACCGTCGACGCGGCCGGTGGCGGGTCCGGCACCAATGCGGACGGTTCGGTGGACGTCAACGTGGCCAGTGTGACCTACGGCGGCCAGAACAAATCGGTGACGCTCCGGTTGGTCAATCCCGGCAACGGGTCCTCGCTCATCGACAGCGACACCCGCTGACGGGTGTGCAGGTTCGGCGGTCTCATCCGAAACAGCTCGCAGTAGGTCCGGACGAGAGCGACGCCACACCTCGGCGTACAGCGGGCACATCTGCGGCGGCCGGACCTGCGCACACCGGCGCGGCGCGGCCCGGCCGCCCCGACCACGCGGATAACGGCCGGCGGTGGCCCATTAGGCTGGTAGCGGCAACTTTCCTGTTGCGGAATCAGCTGGAGACAAGGACCGACACCACATGACATCCCGCATCGAGCTCGCCCGCGTCGATCTGCGCGGTCGTACTCCCTCCGTCGCCGAGCTGCGCGCCGCGCTGCCGCGCGGGGGAGTCGACGTGGACTCGGTGCTGCATCAGGTGCGTCCGGTGGTCGAGGCGATCCGCGATCGAGGCGTGTCGGCGGCGCTGGAGTTCAGCGAGCGCTTCGACGGGGTGATCCCGGCGACGGTGCGGGTGCCCGCGGCCGAGCTGGAGGCCGCCCTGGAGCGGCTGGACCCGGCGGTCCGCGCCGCACTGGAGGAGTCCATCGCCCGGGCGCGCAAGGTGCACGGCGATCAGCGGCGCGCCGACAAGACCACCGAGGTGGTGCCCGGCGGCACCGTCACCGAGCGCTGGGTGCCCGTCGAGCGGGTCGGCCTGTACGTGCCGGGCGGTAACGCCGTCTACCCGTCCAGTGTGGTGATGAACGTGGTGCCCGCGCAGACCGCGGGCGTCGGGTCGCTGGTGGTGGCCTCGCCGCCGCAGGCGCGGTTCGGCGGGCTGCCGCACCCCACCATCCTGGCCGCCGCGCAGCTGCTCGGCGTCGACGAGGTGTGGGCGGTCGGCGGCGCCCAGGGCGTCGCGCTGCTGTCCTACGGCGGCCTGGACACCGACGGGGCGCAGCTGGAACCGGTCGACCTGATCACCGGGCCGGGCAACATCTACGTCACCGCGGCCAAGCGGCTGTGCCGCGGCCTGGTCGGCATCGACGCCGAGGCGGGTCCCACCGAGATCGCCGTTCTGGCCGACGCGACCGCGGATCCGGTGCACGTCGCCGCCGACCTGATCAGCCAGGCCGAGCACGACGTGCTGGCCGCGAGCGTGCTGGTCACCGACAGCGAGCAGCTGGCCGACGCGGTGGACGCGGCGCTGACCGCGCAGCTGACCGTGGTCAAGCACGCCCACCGGGTGAGCGAGGCGCTGCGCGGCAAGCAGTCCGGCACCGTCCTGGTCGACGACATCGAGCAGGGCCTGCGCGTGGTCAACGCCTACGCCGCAGAGCACCTGGAGATCCAGACCGCCGACGCGGCAGCGGTCGCGGCCAGGGTGCGCAGCGCGGGCGCGGTGTTCGTCGGCGCGTATGCGCCGGTCAGCCTGGGCGACTACTGCGCGGGCTCCAATCACGTGCTGCCCACCGCGGGCTGCGCGCGGCACTCCTCCGGTCTGAGCGTGCAGACCTTCCTGCGCGGCATCCACGTCGTGGAGTACACCGAAGCGGCCCTCGAGGACGTCGCGGGCCACGTGGTGGCGCTGGCGAACGCCGAGGACCTGCCCGCGCACGGCCAGGCCGTGCAGGCGCGTTTCGAGGCCCTGTCGTGACGCGCGCGGCGAGCGCGCCCGGCGCGGGCCTCACCCTGGACGATCTGCCGCTGCGGGAGAACCTGCGGGGCAAGAAGCCCTACGGCGCACCGCAATTGACGGTCCCCGTGCAGCTGAACACGAACGAGAACCCGCATCCGCCCAGCCGGGCGCTGATCGACGACGTCGCCGAGTCGATCCGCGCGGCCGCCGCGGACCTGCACCGCTACCCCGACCGCGACGCGGTCGCGCTGCGCACCGACCTGGCGCGGTATCTGACCGCGCAGACCGGCGTCGAGGTCGGCACCGGCAATGTCTGGGCGGCCAACGGCTCCAACGAGATCCTGCAGCAGCTGTTGCAGGCCTTCGGTGGGCCCGGCCGCAGCGCCTTGGGTTTCGTGCCGTCCTACTCGATGCACCCGATCATCTCCGAGGGCATCGACACCGAATGGATCGAAGCCAAGCGCGGCGCCGACTTCTCGCTGGACATCGATCACGCGTTGGCCGCCATCGCCGAGCGCTCGCCGGACGTGGTGTTCGTGACCAGTCCGAACAATCCCACCGGGCACAGCGTTCCGCCGGACGACCTGGCTCGCATCCTCGCTGCCGCGCCCGGCATCGTGGTGGTGGACGAGGCCTACGGCGAGTTCTCCGCGCAGCCCAGCGCCATCGGGCTGATCGACCGATTCCCGGCGAAGCTCGTGGTCACCAGGACGATGAGCAAGGCCTTCGCGTTCGCGGGCGGGCGGCTCGGCTATCTGGTCGCCGCACCCGCGGTGATCGACGCGATGCTGCTGGTGCGTTTGCCCTACCACCTGTCGGTGGTCACCCAAGCCGCCGCACGCGCGGCCCTGCGGCACGCCGAGGAGACCCTCGGCAGCGTCGCCGAACTGGCCGCGCAGCGTGACCGGGTGGCGGCCGCGCTGCGCGAACTCGGTTACGACGTGATCCCCAGCGACGCCAACTTCCTGCTGTTCGGCCGCTTCGCCGACGCCGCGGCCAGTTGGCAGCGCTACCTCGACCACGGCGTGCTGATCCGCGACGTCGGCCTGCCCGGCTATCTGCGCACCACCATCGGCCTCGCCGCCGAGAACGACGAACTGCTGCGGGTCAGCGCGGTGCTGGCGGGCACCGAACTGGCACCGCGATGAACCAGCGCCGAGCAGCGTTCGGCGCCGATCCGATTGGACGTGAGCATGAGTAGGACCGCCCGGGTGGAGCGGGTCACCAAGGAATCCAGCATCGTCGTCGAGCTGGATCTGGACGGCACCGGCAAGACCGAGATCGCCACCGGAGTGCCGTTCTACGACCACATGCTGACCGCGCTGGGCGCGCACGCGAGCTTCGACCTGACGGTGCGCGCGGAGGGCGACATCGAGATCGAGGCACACCACACGGTCGAGGACACCGCGATCGTGTTCGGTCAGGCGCTGGGCAAGGCGCTGGGCGACAAAGCGGGGATCCGCCGGTTCGGCGACGCCTACATCCCGATGGACGAGACGCTGGCGCACGCCGCGGTCGACGTCTCCGGCCGCCCCTACTGCGTGCACACCGGCGAGCCGGAGCACTTGGTGCACACGGTGATTCCCGGTTCCGGCCCGGGCGCGCCGTACTCCACCGTGCTCAACCGCCACGTGTTCGAGTCGATCGCGCTCAACGCGCGCATCGCCCTGCACGTGCGGGTGCTCTACGGACGCGATCAGCACCACGTCACCGAGGCCGAATTCAAAGCGGTGGCGCGGGCGCTGCGGGCCGCGGTGGAACTCGACCCCCGGGTGAGCGGGGTTCCGTCGACGAAGGGGACGCTGTGAGCGCGAAATCGGTGGCTCTGCTCGACTACGGCTCCGGCAACCTGCACTCCGCCGAACGGGCGCTGGCCCGGGCGGGCGCGCAGGTCGAGGTGACCGCCGACCCGGAGGCCGTGCTGGCCGCCGACGGCCTCGTCGTCCCCGGTGTCGGCGCGTTCGCCGCGTGCATGGCGGGACTGCGCGGCGTGCGGGGCGAGCGCCTGATCGGTCAGCGGCTCGCCGGCGGCAGGCCGGTGCTCGGCATCTGCGTCGGCATGCAGATCCTGTTCGAACGGGGCGTCGAGTTCGGCGCGGAGACCGACGGGTGCGCCGAATGGCCCGGCACGGTGGAACGGCTGTCCGCGCCGGTGCTGCCGCATATGGGGTGGAACACCGTCTCCGCCCCGTCCGACAGCGTCCTGTTCGCGCGGCTGGACGCGGACACCCGCTTCTATTTCGTGCACTCCTATGCCGCGCAGACCTGGGACCTGCCGCCCAGCGAGCACTTCGCCGCGCCCAAGCTGACCTGGTCCGAGCACGGGGTGCCGTTCCTGGCGGCGGTGGAGAACGGTGCGCTGTCGGCGACCCAGTTCCACCCGGAGAAATCCGGTGACGCGGGAGCCCACCTGCTGCGCAACTGGGTGAACTCGCTGTAGGGGCCGGTCCCGCGCATCGGGCGCGGGACCGCCCGCCCGGTCAGTGCTTGCGGACCTTGCTGACCAGCCAGCGTCCGTCGACATTGTCCACTGTCACGGTCATCGCCATGCGGCTGGTCTGCGGGAGACCGTCGGTTTCGTCGCTGGTCACCGTCCGCACCACGTCGACGTCCACCTCGGCCCGGCGGTCGTCGCCGGAGACGATGCGGCAGTCGGCCGAGTTGGCCTCGGCGCGGATGTGCGCGGCCTCCGCGCTGGACTGGATGTTGGCGCGGAAGCTCTCGAACTCCGCCCGGAACTCTCCGGTGCTGAGGTCGAGCATCCGGCGGGTGTGCTCGCCGAACCGCGCGTAGTCGTAAGTCGCGGCGGCGTAACCGAAGTCGCAGCCCGCCAAGCGTGCCTCCTCCGGCGCGGCGGCGGTGGCGGCGGGTGCGGCGACGAACGCCGCGAAGCAGGCGGCTGCCGAAAGTGACAGGGCGGCAGCCGGTGTGGATCGTGACATGCACTTCCTCGGTGCGAAGGGGAAGCGGCGACCGGGGGTGATCGCCGAGCGGAGACGATACCGCCCGCGCCGCCCGGACCGGAGCGATCCCGAGGCGAGACCTCGCCTGCTGTCGGGCTGGTTCCGCTGGTTCCGCCGGTCTCGCGCCCGTGAGCCCCGCCGCGCACTCGGCGCGATCGATGGTCTACCGATCGCCGCGGCGACGGCGGTGTGCGCGGTGCTCGCCGCCCCGGCCTGTTACCGCGCCCGGGTGCTCGCCACGCCGTGATCACGGCCGCGTGCCGGTGGACCAGATCGGGGTGGTCTCCACCCGGGACAGGCGCCAGCCTTCCTCGGTCCGGACCGCGTCGAAGCGATAGACCTCACCGAGGGTGTACCGCGGTTGCGGAATCGTCCCGTCCGTGGAGGCGGGCGCGAAGGTGGCGATCAGGTTGGCCCGGACCTCGGCGGCGTCGCCGCGCAGGTCGATCAGCACGTTGCCGATGGCGTGCTGAATGCGCTGGTCGGCGCGGTGGTTCCGGCTCGCCTGCGCGATCAGCGCCGCGCGACCCTCCGCCGTGCCGCCGGGTGTCTTCGCGGTGGCATCGGCGGCGTAGATCGTCCGCAGGTCGTCGAAGCGGCCCTCGTCCAAGGCGCGGCCGAGCCGGTCGACCAAGTCGGTGATCTGTCTGCGGTCCAGCAGCTCGCGCACTTCGGCGGTCGGGGTCGCCGGACCGGAGGCGCAGGCGGCGGTGAGCGCGGCCAGCGGCACGGTCAGCAGGGAGAGGGCGAGGCGGAGGGTGCGCATCGGAGGTGCCTTTCGCGAAATGTTGGCGTGTCCAACATTGGTGATGCCAACGTAGCAGATTGTGGGTGATGCCAACAAGTTTTGCTAGAGTGGCCGCATGGATATCCCGCACGAGGTCGCCGCCGAACGGCTCCGGGCCTTGCCGACCCGGCTGGTCAATCAGGTGGCGCTGGTGGCGAACCGGGCCACCGAGCGGGCGCTGGAGTCCACCGGGTCCCGCCGTCACCACTACGCGCTACTGGCCACGCTCGCGGAATTCGGTCCGGCCAGCCAGGCCGAGCTGGGTAGACGCACCCGCATCGACCGCAGCGACATCGTCGCCACGGTGAACGACCTGGCCGAGCGCGAGTTCGTCGAGCGCAGCCCCGATCCCGCCGATCGCCGCCGCAACATCGTCACCCTCACCGCGGCGGGCGCCCGCCACCTGGACGACCTCGACGAGCGCCTGGCAGCCGCCCAGGACGAACTGCTGCCCGGCTTCTCCGAGCGGGATCGGCACACCCTGGTCACGCTGCTGACCCGCATCCTCGACGCCCACGCCGCCGGCTCACCGCGGTGATCGAGGTCGCATCCGCGCAGGCCCAGCGCCCGGACGCGGCCGGGTAACCACTAGGCTGCTCTCGTGAGTCTTGTGCTGCTACCCGCCGTCGATGTCGCCAACGGAGAGGCCGTGCGCCTCGTGCAAGGAGAAGCCGGGAGCGAGACCAGCTACGGCTCGCCGCGCGAGGCGGCGCTGGCTTGGCAGGAAGCCGGCGCGGAATGGGTGCATCTGGTCGATCTGGACGCGGCCTTCGGGCGCGGCTCGAACCGGGAGCTGCTCGCGGGCGTCGTCGGCGAACTCGACGTGAAAGTGGAACTGTCCGGCGGCATTCGCGACGACGAGAGCCTCGAGGCAGCCCTGGCCACCGGCTGCGCCCGGGTCAACCTCGGCACCGCCGCGCTGGAAGACCCGGTCTGGTGCGCGAAGGCCATCGCCCGGCACGGCGAGCGCATCGCCGTCGGCCTGGACGTGCGCATCGTCGACGGCGAGCACCGGTTGCGCGGCCGCGGCTGGGTCAGCGATGGCGGCGACCTGTGGGAGGTGCTCGAGCGCCTGGAACGGGACGGCTGCTCGCGTTACGTGGTGACCGATGTGACCAAGGACGGCACGCTCACCGGCCCGAACCTGGACCTGCTGCGCGAGGTGTGCGCGGCCACCGACGCCCCGGTCATCGCCTCCGGCGGCGTCTCCACCATCGCGGACCTGGTCGCGATCGCCGAACTGGTGCCGGACGGCGTCGAGGGATCGATCGTCGGCAAGGCACTCTACGCGGGCCGGTTCACCCTGCCCGAGGCGCTGGCCGCGGTGAGATGACCCAGGACCTGTCGCGACTGCTCGCCGAGGCGAGCGAGGTCCTCGACTCGGTAAGCTCGCGGTTCGCCGAGGGCATCGGCGCGCCGAGCGCGGTCGAGAAGGGGCGCAACGATTTCGCCACGGAACTCGACCTCGAGCTGGAGCGCACCGTGTCCGCAGAGTTGCTGCGGCGCACCGGAATCGACGTGCACGGCGAGGAATTCGGCGGACCGCAGCTCACCTCCGGCACCACCTGGGTGCTGGACCCGATCGACGGCACGTTCAACTACTCCTCCGGCCATCCGCTGTCGGGCATGCTGCTCGCGTTGGTCCGCGACGGGGAACCGGTGCTGGGACTGACCTGGCTGCCGCTGCTCGGCCGCCGCTACGCCGCCATGGCGGGCGGTCCGGTGCTGCTGGACGGGCGGCCGCTGCCACCGCTGCCGCGCGGCAGGCTGGCCGAGGCCATGATCGGTTTCGGCGCGTTCAACGTGGACTCGGACGGCCGCATCCCCGGACAGTTCCGCTTCGACCTGCTCGGGCCGCTGAGCAGGCTGTCCTCCCGGGTGCGCATGCACGGCTCGACCGGCATCGATCTGGCGTTCACCGCCTCCGGCGTACTCGGCGGCGCGATCGTGTTCGGGCACCATCCCTGGGACAACGCGGCGGGCGTCGCCCTGGTGCGGGCGGCGGGCGGCGTGGTGACCGACCTGGTCGGCCGGCCGTGGACCATCACCTCCGGCTCCGTGCTCGCGGCCGCGCCCGGCGTGCACGAGGAACTGCTCGACATGATCTGCACGGTGGCCGACCCGGCGGCCGCGGAGAAAGGGTGAGGCAATGACGTTGGCCGTACGGGTGATCCCGTGTCTGGACGTCGACGCGGGACGCGTGGTCAAGGGCGTCAACTTCGAGAACCTGCGCGACGCGGGCGATCCCGTCGAACTGGCCGCCCTCTACGACGCGCAGGGCGCCGACGAGCTGACCTTCCTCGACGTGACCGCCTCCACCGGCGACCGCGGCACCATGATCGACGTGGTGACCCGCACCGCCGAGCAGATCTTCATCCCGCTCACCGTCGGCGGCGGGGTGCGCACGGTCGAGGACGTGGACCGCCTGCTGCGCGCGGGCGCGGACAAGGTGTCGGTGAACACCGCGGCGATCGCGCGGCCGGAGGTGCTGCGCGAGATGTCCGAGCGATTCGGCTCGCAGTGCATCGTGCTGTCGGTGGACGCGCGCACCGTGCCGGAGGGGCAGCCGGACACGCCGTCCGGCTGGGAGGTGACCACGCACGGCGGTAAACGCGGCACCGGCATCGACGCCGTGGAATGGGCGGTGCGCGGCGCCGAGCTCGGGGTGGGCGAGATCCTGCTGAATTCGATGGACGCCGACGGCACCAAGGCCGGTTTCGACCTGCCGATGATCCGCGCCGTGCGGGCGGCGGTCACGGTGCCGGTGATCGCCAGCGGGGGCGCGGGCGCGGTCGAGCACTTCGCCCCGGCCGTGCACGCGGGCGCCGACGCGGTGCTCGCGGCCAGCGTGTTCCACTTCGGCGACCTCACCATCGGCCAGGTCAAGGAGTCGATGCGGGCGGAGAAGATCGTCATCCGGTAGCGATTGGCGGAAATCCGCCGCGCCGGAAGGCGGGTGGTCCCGGTGCGGTTGCATCGGGCATGACCATCGGAATCGTTCTGTCGCCGTCCGCCATCGACGCCACCGGCAACGCCGTGGACACGGCGGTGGCGCTGGGCGCGGCGGCGGCCGCCGCCGGAGTCTCGTCGGTGTGGTTGGGCCAGCGGCTCAGCTACGACGCCATCGCGCTGGCGGGGATCGTCGGCCGTGCCGTGCCCGGACTGACGGTCGGCACCTCCGCGGTGCCGATCACCGCCCGTCATCCGCTGCTGATCGCCAGTCAGACGCAGACCGCGCAGGCGGCCACCGGAGGCCGGTTCACCCTCGGGCTCGGCCTCGGCGCGAGATTCCTCGCCGAACCGGTGTTCGGTGGATCTTTCGACCGGCCGATCACCCGGCTGCGCGAGTTCCTCACCGCGTTGCGCACCGTGCTGCACACCGGCACGGTGGATTTCCACGGCGAGACGCTCACCGCCGCGACGCCGCTGCCCGCCGCGGTAGCCGGGGCGCGTCCGCCCGCGCCGATCCTGGTGGCTGCCATGGGCCCGCAAGCCCTGCGCGTCACCGGTGAGCTGGCCGACGGCACCCTGCCCTACCTGGTCGGCCCGAAGGCGCTGGAGGAGCACATCGTCGCACCCGTCACCGCGGCGGCTGAGCGGGCCGGTCGCCCCGCGCCGCGGATCACCGTCCTGGTCCCCGGCGTGGTCACCGCCGACGTCGACGCCGCCCATGCGGCCGCCGCGGCCCAGACGGCGTTCTACGACGACATCCCGTCCTATGCGCGGGTGATCGAGTTGTCCGGCGCGGCGCGGGCGGCGGAACTGGTGGTGATCGGCGACGAGGAACTGATCGCGGCCCGCGTCGCGGAGTACTTCGCGGCGGGCGCGACGGACGTGGTGTTCGCGCAGACCGATCTGACCACCCCGGAGGACCAGCGGCGCACCTGGGAGGTGCTCGGCGAACTCCAGCGCTCCCGCCTGGGCTGATCGCGCACTCCGGTCGCGCCTGCTCGCGGACGGCCCTGTTATAACGGTGCCATGAGTCTCGATCCCGCAATCGCCGCCCGTCTCAAGCGCAACGACGCCGGGCTGGTGTCGGCCGTCGCGCAGGAACGCGCCACCGGTGACGTGCTGATGGTCGCGTGGATGGACGACGAGGCGCTGGCGCGCACGCTGGAAACCCGTAAGGCGACGTACTATTCGCGCTCTCGGCAGCAGTACTGGGTCAAGGGGGAGACCTCCGGCCACACCCAGTACGTGCACGAAGTGCGACTCGACTGCGACGGTGACACGATCCTGCTGGTGGTCGATCAAGAGGGCGCGGCCTGCCACACCGGCACGCACACCTGCTTCGACTCGGACGTGCTGCTGGCCACGCGCTCCTGACGGCGCCCGGCTAGGCGCCGTTCGAGCGGTCGTCCCGACTGGCCGGGGCGAGTCCGCCGAGCTGGTCGAGCGCGTCGGCGAGCCGCTCGGCCAGCAGCTCGCCGAGGTCGGCGACCTGGGCTTTCTGCGCGTCGTCCAAGCCGTCGAAGACCAAGTGACGCACTGCCTCGAGATATCCGGGAGCGGCTTCGACGACCTTCAGGTAGCCCTCGTCGGTGAGTACGGCGTGCACGCCGCGCCGCCCCGCCGTGGCGGAGCGCTGCGCCCACCCCATGCGCTCCAGCTTGGAGACCACGTGCGACAACCGCGATAACGATGCATTTGCCTTGTGGGCAAGCTCACTCATCTGCAGTCGGTGGCCCGGTTCCTCCGACAACAGGGTCAGTACCCAGTACTCGAAATGCGTCACGCCCGACTCGCGCTGCAGCTGGGTGTCCAGAGCTCCCGGCAGCCGGGTCATCAACGCCACGATCGCCCGCCACGCGCGTTGTTCGACCGGGTCGAGCCACTTCGTCACTGTGTGCCTTCTTTCAAGCCAAGTGACGTGGTTTTGTTCGTAGTCCTAGTGATTGTCGAAAAACTTGTGCACAGTCACCCGCGACATCGAGTTTGCCACGACTTCGCTCGACCGTCATAAAGATGCTGCGTGGCGTGAGTTCACTCACACGTTCGGTGGCGGCGTCTCCTCGGTCTTCGGAGTAGCCGGGTGTGTGCGCCGCCACCTGCGCAGCAGCAACAGCGCGACGGCGATGAGGAATAGCAGCGTCGCGATCACGGCGCCGGTGAGCGCGGCGCCGCGGAACGCGGGCGCGTCGACATCCAGGATCCGCTCGCCCGCATGGGCGGCGCTGCTGTTGCCCAGCACGATGGTCAGCGTCATCAGGTTGGGGATCGCGAACAGGATCGCGACGACCGCGGCCGCCCCTGCCAGGAACCTGCCCGCCTTTCGCCGCCACACCAGCACCGCGAACAACAGCAGGAAAAGGGTGACGACGGTGCAGAATCCGCCGAAGAACAGACCCCAGCCGATGCCCTTGGCGAAGCTTCCGTGCACCATCGACCCGACCCGCTGCGCCCACCAGCGCGGGATGAACGCGGACAGGATGACGTAGCAGACGACCAGGACCGCGAGGACGACGGCGCCGCCGATGATCCGGGTGCGCCAGACGGCTGCCGCGGGTTTGCGCTCGCCCGGCTGAACGTCGGTCGGAGTCATGAGTCCAGCCTAGGCCGCCCTGTCGGCTGGAACCGGCTGCGGCGCGCGGGCTACCGGTTACGCAGGTAGTTCAGGGCTTCGTCGGCGTGCACGGCGGCGCGCAACTCGCCGGTGATGATCGTGCGAATGGTGCGGTCGGTGTCGATGACGAAGGTTTGCCGCTTCACCGGCGCCAGTTTGCCCAGCAACCCGCGCTTCACCCCGAACTTCGCGGCGACCGCGCCGTCGGCGTCGGACAGCAACGGATAGCCCAGGCGCTGCTTCTCGGCGAACCCGGCCTGGGTGTCCACCTTGTCGGTGGAGATGCCGACGCAGGTGGCGCCGAGCGCGGCGAATTCGGCGGCGAGGTCACGGAAGTGGCAGGCCTCGGCCGTGCACACCGGCGTATTGGCCGCGGGATAGAAGAAGAGGACCAGTGGACCGTCCGCCAGCAGCGCGCCGAGCGAACGGGGGGTGCCGGACTGATCGGGAAGCTCGAAATCGGGGGCGAGCTGTCCTTGCTGCATACCCGGGAACACTACCGGGCGCTTGGTCGAATCGGGGATCTCGTTCCCGCGGGGAAACCTGTCGCTCGTGCCCGTCGATGCGCCGCCTGGGAGCCGATCGCCGCGTCGGTGGGCGGGCACGAGCCGGGGTGCGAGGGCGGCTACGCGCCGATGAGCGCCGCCACCTCAGGATTCTTGATCGCCATCACATCGAGGATGCCATGGGCGCGCAGGAACGGCCGCAGCTCTTTGATGCGGTCGCTGTGCACGGCGTACTCGTCGGGGAAACGGTTCTTGTCCAGGGACTCCAGTGCTTTGACGTAGGTGACGAAGGATGCGAGCGCATTACCTGGAGCGCCTTGCCGGCCGACCGGATGGCTCGTGCCCGCCGTCCGCGGAGCGGGGTGGTGCGGGACGCTGTGGTTCGGGACGTGCCGAGAACCCTCGGGCGCTACCGATGGCGAGGGGTACATCAGTTGTCTCCTCTCGAGATGGTTACCGCATGCGACGTGGAACGCCGCGAGTGTAGTGAGCGGCGCCACACCTCCGGCGGCCACGTGGGAACCGGACGGTCGACCTGATTTGTCGGGTTTGTCGCCTCCGGTGTCGCGACATCGGCACCGCTCACCGGCCGACCGACCCGGCCTGGGATGATGAGTGCATGCCAGGCGCGTCCACTCCCACCACCACGACCCGCGAGCAGTTCCATCAGCTGGCCGCGGAGCACCGGGTGGTCCCGGTGACCCGAAAGGTCTTGGCGGACTCCGAGACTCCGCTGTCGGCCTACCGCAAACTCGCGGCGGACCGGGCGGGCACGTTCCTGTTCGAGTCCGCGGAGAACGGCCGGTCGTGGTCGCGATGGTCGTTCATCGGCGCGGGCAGCCCGTCGGCGCTGACCGTCGTGGACGGCGAGGCGGCCTGGCTGGGCAGCGTCCCGGCCGACGCGCCTTCGGGCGGCGATCCGCTGCGCGCCCTCCGCGAAACGCTGGAGTTGCTGCGCACCGAGCGCCTGCCCGGGCTGCCACCGCTGACCGGTGGCATGGTCGGATACCTCGGCTACGACGCGGTGCGCCGGATAGAGCGGTTGCCCAGCCTGGCGGTCGACGACTTGCGACTGCCGGAGATGGTGCTGCTGCTGGCCACCGATCTGGCCGCGTTCGACCACCACGAAGGCGCGATCACGCTGATCGCCAACGCGGTGAACTGGAACGGCACCGCCGAGCGGGTCGACGAAGCCTACGACGACGCGGTGGCCCGCCTGGACCGGATGACCGCCGCGCTCGGCGCGCCCGCGGATTCCACCGTGTCGGTGTTCGACCGGCCCGAGCCGCGGTACCGGCGCCGGCGCACCACCGAGGAGTTCGGCGCGGGCGTGCGCCGCCTGGTGAAGGAGATCGAGGCGGGCGAGGCGTTCCAGGTGGTGCTGTCGCAGCGTTTCGAGATGGACTACGACGGGGCGCCGATCGACCTGTACCGGATGCTGCGCGCGTCCAATCCGAGCCCGTACATGTACCTGCTGCACATCCCGGACGGCGCGGGCGGCACCGCGTTCTCCATCGTCGGCTCCAGCCCGGAAGCGCTGGTCACCGTGAAAGACGGTGTGGCGACGACCCATCCGATCGCGGGGACCCGCTGGCGCGGCGGCACCGAGGAGGAGGACCTGCTGCTGGAGAAGGGCCTGCTCGCCGACGAGAAGGAGAACGCCGAGCACCTCATGCTCGTCGATCTCGGCCGCAACGACCTGGGCCGGGTGTGCGAGCCGGGCAGCGTGCGGGTCACCGAGTACCGCCACATCGAGCGCTACAGCCATGTCATGCACCTGGTGTCGACGGTGTCGGGCCGGTTGGCGCCCGGCCGTATCGCGCTGGACGCGGTGCGCGCCTGCTTCCCGGCGGGCACCTTGTCCGGTGCGCCCAAGGTGCGCGCGATGGAGCTGATCGAGGAGCTCGAGCCGACTCGGCGCGGCATCTACGGCGGCGTCGTCGGCTACCTGGACTTCGCCGGTGACGCCGATACCGCGATCGCCATCCGCACCGCGCTGCTGAAGGACGGCACGGCCTACGTGCAGGCGGGCGCGGGCGTCGTCGCGGATTCGGATCCGGAGTACGAGGACGTGGAATCGCGCAACAAGGCGATGGCGGTGCTGAAGGCGGTGGCGGCGGCCGAAACGGTGCGCGCCTACGGCGCGGAGCCGGATACGGCGGACGGCGGGGCGCTATGACGGCTGCCCATCCCGAAGACGAATCGGGCCGGGCGCGCGAACCGGTCCAGGAGACGAACGCGGCACAGCAGCCACCCGCGCCGGCGGAGGGCTCCGTGACGCCGACGGAGGCACCGGGCGAGGCGACCGAGTCCCGCCGCAACCACCCGGTGGCGCCGGTCGCGTTGCTCGCCGTCGCAGCCGCCGCGCTGTGGGCGTCGTCCCGGATGACCTGGGTGACGATCACCTCCTCGGACGGCCTCACCCAGCCCCGCACCGATCACCTCGACGGCGGTGTCTGGTTCGGCGCGCTCACCCCGCTGGCGCTGGTGCTGCTCGCGTCGATCGCGGCGGTGCTGGCCACCAAGGGCTGGTTGCGCCGCGTGGTCGGCGTGCTCATCGCGTTGGTCGCGGCGGTGGCCGCGGTGCCCGCGTTCGCGCTGCTGACCCATTCCGGCAAAACGGCCGAACGCGCCGCGACGCTCGCCGAGCTCCCGGCGCGCGCCCAGGTCGAGACGGCGACCACGTCGGCGTTCCCGGCCGTGCTCGCGCTGCTCGGCGCGATCGCCGCGTTCGGCGCGGGCGCGCTGCTGGCCCGCATGCCCGCCGAGTCGGCGCGGCTGTCCGGCAAGTACGACAACCCGGTCTTCCGGCGCGCCGCCGCCTCGGCGGAAGTCACGCAGCGGCGCGCGGACGACCCGTCCGCTCCGCAGCTGTCCGAGCGCGTGCTGTGGGATGCGCTGGACGCAGGCACCGACCCGACCGACGAACCCGCTGCCGGGCACGAACCGCCGGCGGACCCCGACCACGGGGAGGCGGGCCGACGTGGCCGCTGAGCTGTCCCCGCGCGGCGGGTGTGGCGGGTGCCACCTTGCGCGGAGCCCTTCCGCGTGGTTCAACCCGAGCCCCGGCGCATACGCGCCCGGTAGGTCCATTTATTCTTTGTCAGCATCGGTGAGACAGCGCCTGGGGGGATTCTCAGGTAGCAAGTCCGTCTCCCCAGAAAGGATTCGAGCCAGATGACGGTACTCGACTCGATTCTCGACGGGGTCCGCGCGGATGTGGCCGCTCGGGAAGCCCTTCTCGACTTCCAGGCGGTCAAGGCGGCCGCCGCGGCGGCCCCCGCGCCGCTGGACGCCCGCGCGGCGCTGCTCGAGGACGGCATCGGCGTGATCGCCGAGGTCAAGCGGGCAAGCCCGTCCAAGGGTGAACTCGCGGACATCCCGGACCCGGCGAGCCTGGCCAAGGCCTACGAAGACGGCGGCGCGCGGATCATCAGCGTGCTCACC
This sequence comes from Nocardia sp. NPDC004573, assembly GCF_053602135.1. Lineage (NCBI taxonomy): Bacteria > Bacillati > Actinomycetota > Actinomycetes > Mycobacteriales > Nocardiaceae > Nocardia > Nocardia sp. NPDC004573. The sequence goes on along the minus strand of NZ_JBSGDA010000021.1, from coordinate 64,160 downwards.
GAGGGCCGCCGCTTCAACGGGTCGCTCGACGACCTGGACGCGGTCCGCGCCACGGTGAACATCCCGATCCTGCGCAAGGACTTCGTCGTCGGCCCGTATCAGATCCACGAGGCGCGCGCGCACGGCGCGGACGTCATCCTGCTGATCGTGGCGGCGCTGGAGCAGGACGTGCTGTCCTCGCTGATCGACCGCACCGAGTCGCTGGGCATGACCGCGCTGGTGGAGGTGCACACCGAGGAGGAGGCCGACCGCGCACTGGAGGCGGGCGCGTCGGTGATCGGCGTGAACGCCCGCAACCTCAAGACGCTCGAGGTCGACCGCGACGTGTTCGCGCGGATCGCGCCCGGCCTGCCCACCGAGGTCATCCGGATCGCCGAGTCCGGCATCCGCGGCACCGCCGACCTGCTGGCCTACGCGGGCGCGGGCGCGGACGCCGTGCTCGTCGGCGAGGGACTGGTGACCAGTGGCGACCCGCGCGCGGCGGTCTCCGAGCTGGTGACCGCGGGCACTCACCCGTCCTGCCCGAAGCCGGCGCGGCGGGGCCGGTGACCGGCGTGGCGGCGGTACCGCAGGCCAGCGACGGCGTCGCCCAGCGCAGCGGCCACGAGCCGGACGTGGGCGGGCACTTCGGCGTCTACGGCGGCAGGCACGTCCCCGAGGCGCTGATGGCGGTCATCGAAGAGGTCACCGCCGAGTACGAGAAGTCCCGGCTCGACGAGTCTTTCCTCAACGAACTCGACCGGTTGCAGCGTGACTACACCGGGCGCCCGTCGCCGGTGTTCGAGTGCACGCGCCTGGCCGAGCACGCGGGCGGCGCCCGCATCCTGCTCAAGCGCGAGGACTTGAACCACACCGGCTCGCACAAGATCAACAACGTGCTGGGCCAGGCGCTGCTCGCCAAGCGGATGGGCAAGACCCGGGTGATCGCGGAGACCGGCGCGGGCCAGCACGGCGTCGCCACGGCGACCGCGTGCGCGCTGCTCGGCCTGGATTGCGTCGTCTACATGGGCGCGGTCGACACCGCGCGCCAGGCGCTGAACGTGGCGCGCATGCGCCTGCTCGGCGCCGAGGTGATCTCGGTGACCTCCGGCTCCCAGACGCTCAAAGACGCCATCAACGAGGCGTTGCGCGACTGGGTGACCAACGCCGACGACACCTACTACTGCTTCGGCACCGCAGCGGGGCCGCACCCGTTCCCGATGCTGGTGCGGGATTTCCAGCGGATCATCGGCATGGAGGCCCGCGCCCAGGTCCAGGCCGCCACCGGCCGGCTGCCCGACGCCGTGGTCGCGTGCGTCGGCGGTGGATCCAACGCCATCGGCATCTTCCACGCGTTCCTCGACGACGCCGACGTCCGGCTGATCGGCTACGAAGCGGCCGGTGACGGCGTCGACACCGGCAGGCACGCCGCCACGTTCACCGGCGGGACGCCGGGCGCGTTCCAGGGCGCCTACTCGTACCTGCTGCAGGACGAGGACGGCCAGACCATCGAATCGCACTCGATCTCGGCGGGCCTGGACTATCCGGGCGTCGGTCCGGAGCACGCCTATCTCAAGGACGTCGGCCGCGCCGAGTACCGGCCGATCACCGACGCCGAGGCGATGGACGCACTGCTGCTGCTCAGCCGCAGCGAGGGCATCATCCCGGCGATCGAGTCGGCGCACGCGGTAGCGGGCGCGCTGCAATTGGGCAGGGAACTCGGGCCGGGCGCGACCATCCTGGTGAACCTCTCGGGCCGGGGTGACAAGGACATGGACACGGCAGCGCGGTGGTTCGGGCTGTTCGACGAGCCGAAGGAGCAGGGCCGGTGAGCCAGCAGTCCCGCTTGGCGAACACCTTCGCCGCCTGCCGCGCCGAGGGCCGCGCGGCGCTGATCGGCTACCTGCCCGCGGGCTACCCCGATCTGGCCGGTTCGATCGAGGTCGTGCGCGCCATGGTCGACGCCGGATGCGACATCGTCGAGGTCGGCGTCGCCTACTCCGATCCCGTGATGGACGGCCCCACCATTCAGGCAGCCGCCGAACAGGCGCTGCGCGGCGGCGTGCGGGTGCGCGACGTGTTCTCGGTCGTCGAGGCGATCACCGGCGCCGGGGGCCAGGCCGTCGTGATGAGCTACTGGAACCCCGTGCTCAAGTACGGCGTGGATTCCTTCGCACGGGACCTGGCCGCCGCGGGCGGTTCGGGCATCATCACCCCGAACCTGATCCCGGAGGAGGCCGACGACTGGTTCGTCGCCTCGTCCACGCACAATCTCGATCGCATCTTCCTGGTCGCGCCGTCGTCCACCGAGGAGCGCCTGGTGAAGACGCTGGAGGCCAGCCGCGGCTTCGTCTACGCGGCCTCGACCATGGGCGTCACCGGAGCTCGGGACATCGTGTCCTCGGCCGCGCCCGCGCTGTGCGCGCGAATCCGGGCCCACTCCGACATCCCGATCGGCGTCGGGCTGGGTGTTCGCTCCGGGGCGCAGGCCGCCGAGATCGCGTCCTACGCCGACGGCGTCATCGTCGGATCGGCGCTGGTGAGCGCGGCGGGCCAGGGGCTGGACGCGGTGCGGGCGCTGACGGCGGAACTCGCCGAAGGCGTGCGGTCGGCGACCGTCGCGTCCTAGCAACCGTTGCGGCGCGGCGCGCGCCGATCCCCGGACCGGACACGGGTGTGCTGCGAATCGGCAGCCGCCGTAATGAGCCCGCCCGGTGCCACGACGACCCGGGATCGGCCGCTCGCGCCGGATGAGCGGGCCCGCCCGCGACAAGGGCGGTGCGGTGGTGGCGAGGCGGGCGGGCGTCTCCGCTACGGTGGCCCCGTGACGTTACGAGTCCTCACAGACAGTGTCCTGGCCGACGGCGGCGTCAGCGGCGCCGTGCTGGCCTACCTTCCCAGCCCCGCGCGCGGCGTCTGGCAGCTCGGGCCGTTCCCGCTGCGGGCGTACGCGCTGTGCATCATCCTCGGCATCATCGTCGCGATCTGGTGGGGCGAACGGCGCTGGCGCGCCCGCGGCGGGCAGCCCGGCGCCATCCTGGACGTCGCGATGTTCGCGGTGCCGTTCGGCCTGGTCGGCGGCAGGCTCTATCACGTGGCCACCGACTGGCAGAAGTACTTCGGCGCGGACGGCGATCCCGTCGACGCGCTGAAGATCTATCAAGGCGGACTGGGCATCTGGGGCGCGGTTCTCCTCGGCGGCGTCGGGGCGTGGATCGGCTGCCGGGTGTACAAGATCCCGTTGCCCGCCTTGGGCGACGCCGTCGCGCCGCCGATCCTGCTGGCGCAGGCCATCGGCAGACTCGGCAACTACTTCAACCAGGAGCTGTACGGGCGCGAGACCGACGTGCCGTGGGGCCTGGAGATCTACCGGCGGGTGGGCGACGACGGCCGGCTCGACATGATGAACGGCGTCTCGACCGGCGTGGTGGAGAAGGTCGTGCACCCCACGTTCCTGTACGAGCTGGTGTGGAACCTGCTCGTCGTCGTGCTGCTGGTGTACGTGGACAAGCGTTTCCGGATCGGCCACGGGCGCCTGTTCGCGTTGTACGTCGCCGGTTACTGCTTCGGACGGTTCTTCGTCGAACTGATGCGCGCCGACGAGGCGACGAAGATCGCGGGTATCCGGATCAATTCGTTCACCTCCGCCGTCGTGTTCCTCTGCGCGATCGCCTACTTCCTGTTCGCGACGAAAGGCCGCGAGACGCCCGAGCAGTTGCGGCCCGGCGCGAGCCCGCGGCCGTGGCCGTGGCAGCTCCGCGCGCTGCGCGCCGCCGGGGCGGCCCCGGCCGAGAAGCCCTCGGAGGCCGCCGGATCCGAGAGCGGGACCGCTGCCGTCGGGTCGGAGAGTGCGCCACAGGCCGAACCCCGTCCGACGGAAGGACGACGGGAGAACGAGACCGCCGAGCCTGCCGCCGAGTCCTCCGAAACCGCCTCGGAATCGGCGGATTCGGGAAAGACGGCTTCGGACAAGAACTGATCGCCCGGGGCGTGGCCGGGTGCGCGTGCGCACTCGGCCCGCCTCGCGATGCGTCCGGTCGGCAACGAATCCACGTCGGCGGCAACGATCGAGCGATCGGCGGCGATAACTACGCGGAGGACCGAACCTTCCGGGGGCGACAAGCCGGTCGATCCCGGTGACAATGGCTCCTGATCGTCGCGAGCGCGGTTCGGCGGTCCAGAAAGGCCGGGGGCCGACACAGAGGGTGCCCGCACTAATGAGGAGGACATGAGTGACCGACCCTTATCAGCAGAATCCGAGCGCTGGAGGCCCGCAGTACGGCCCGCCCGGCACCGGACCCGACCTGACCAAGCCACTGGAGGCGCAGAGCGGGCCGCAGTACAGCCCGCCGTCGGATCCCTACGGTCAGCCGCAGTACGGCCAGCCCGTCGACGCCTACGGTCAGCAGCCGGGCGGCTACCCACCCGCGCCGTACCCGGGCCCGCAGGGCTACAACCCCAACGACCCGGAGGCGCCCTGGGGCCGTGACCCCTTCGGTGCGCCGCTGTCGGACAAGCAGAAACTGGTCGCGGGCCTGCTGCAGATCTTCCTCGGCAGTTTCGGGGTCGGCCGCTTCTACCTCGGATACACCGGTCTGGGCATCGCCCAGCTGGTGGTGAGTGTGCTCACCTGCTTCACCGTCGGCTGGATCTGGGGCATCGTCGACGGAGTCCTGATGCTCACCGGCAAAGTGCCCGACAGCAACGGCCGGCCGCTGCGCGACTGACGCGGTGTCGGCCGTACCTGGAGGCGGGCGCGGCGCGTGCCCGCCTCCAGGTCGTCGTGGGCCGGACGTCGAGCACAACCCTTCGGCGCACCATGATCGCGATACTGTCGCTCGCGTAAGTCTGGGCGTAGCATGACCGATTCGCGTGCCGTGTGTGGAGTTCCACGCACCGAAGAGAGGGATCCTGTGCGTCGTAGATTGTTCGCCGCGGCCTTGCTCGCCGTCCTCGCCACCACCGGGCTGAGCGCGTGCGGCGACAGCGACCCGAACGTGTTGAAGGTCGGCACCGAGGGCACCTACGCGCCATTCAGCTTCCAGGGCTCCGACGGCAAACTCACCGGCTACGACGTCGAGGTGATCCAGGCGGTCGGCGACAAACTCGGCAAGCGGGTCGAGTTCGTGCAGACGCCGTGGGACGCCATCTTCGCAGGGCTGGAATCCAAGCGCTTCGATCTGGTGGCCAACCAGGTGACCGTGAACGACGAGCGCACGGCGAAATACGCGCTCTCGGCGCCCTACACCACGTCGGCGGGCGTGATCGTCACCCGTGCCGACAACAACGCCGTCACCGGCCTCGCCGATCTCAACGGGAAGACTTGCGCGCAGTCGGCCACCAGCAACTGGAGCAAGGTCGCCACCGACGCGGGCGCGAAAGTCGAAGCCGTGGAGGGCTTCGTGCAGGCCATCCAGCTGTTGAAGAACGGCCGCGTGGACGCCACCGTCAACGACAACCTCGCCGTCGCGGAGTACACCAAGAAGACCGGCGACACCGGCGTGAAGATCGCCGCGCGCACCGGATCGGTGAGTAAACAGGCGTTCGCCGCGCGCAAGGGCGACGCGCTGATCACCGACGTGGACAACGCGCTGAACCAGTTACGCGCCGACGGCACCTTGGCGAAGATCTCCGAGAAATACTTCGGCACCGACGTCAGCCGGTAGCCACACCGTTGATGGACGCCGCCACCCGGGACCTCATCTGGCACAACCTGTGGCCGATGCTGCAGGCCACCGTGACCAAGACGCTCCCGCTCACCGCGATCAGCTTCGCGATCGGCCTGGCGCTCGCGCTGTTCGTCGCGCTGGCCAGGATGTCGCCGATGTGGCCGGTGTCGGCGGCCGCCCGCTTCTACATCTCGCTCATTCGCGGCACGCCGTTGCTGGTGCAGCTGTTCATCGTCTTCTACGCGCTGCCGCAATTCGGTATCGTGATCGACCCGTTCCCCGCCGCGGTGATCGCGTTCAGTCTCAATGTCGGCGGGTATGCGGCCGAAGTGGTGCGCGCGGCCATTCTCAGCGTCGCGACGGGGCAGTGGGAGGCGGCGCAGGCGCTCGGCATGTCGTACCCGATGATGCTACGGCTGGTCATCCTGCCGCAGGCCGCGCGGATCGCCGTGCCGCCGCTGTCCAACACGCTGATCTCCTTGGTGAAGGACACCTCGCTGGCCTCCACCATCCTGGTGACCGAGCTGCTGCGCGTCGCCCAGCTCGCGGCCGCTCCCACGTTCGACTTCTTCGCGCTCTATGGAGTGGCGGCGTTGTATTACTGGGTGATCTGCCTGATCCTCGGCTTCGGGCAGACCCGGCTGGAAACGAGGTTGGCCCGTCATGTCGCCCGATAACTACCCGTTTGTACCTGCGACGGAGCTGTCGTTCATTTTTTTCACCAAGGATTCACCGTGGCCACGGCGGGACCTGCACACCGGGCGGGACTAGGCTCTACTCGTGATGCGACGGACGAAGATTGTGTGCACGCTCGGGCCGGCCACTGCCACCGAGGACCGTATCCGCGAACTCGTCGAGAGCGGTATGGACGTGGCTCGGCTGAACTTCAGCCACGGCGAGCACGCCGACCATGCCGAGAACTACAAGAAGGTGCGTCAGGCCGCCGACCACCTCGGCCGGGCTGTCGGCATTCTCGCCGACCTGCAGGGTCCCAAGATCCGCCTCGGCCGCTTCCTGGAAGGCAAAACCGTCTGGGCGACGGGTGAAGAGGTCCGCATCACCGTCGACGACATCGACGGGACCCACGACCGCGTGTCCACCACCTACAAGGAGCTGGCCAAGGACGCCAAGCCGGGTGATCGGCTGCTGGTCGACGACGGCAAGGTCGGCCTGATCGTCACCCGTGTCGAAGGCAACGACGTGGTCTGCCGGGTCACCGAGGGCGGTCCGGTATCCAACAACAAAGGCGTGTCGCTGCCCGGCATGGATGTGTCGGTTCCCGCCCTGTCGGAGAAGGACATCGAGGACCTGGAGTTCGCGCTGAAGCTCGGCGTGGACTTCATCGCCCTGTCGTTCGTGCGGTCCCCGTCCGACGTCGAGCTGGTGCACGACGTGATGGACCGGGTGGGCCGCCGGGTGCCGGTGATCGGCAAGCTGGAGAAGCCGGAGGCGATCGACAACCTCGAGGCCGTGGTCCTGGCCTTCGACGCGGTGATGGTCGCGCGCGGCGACCTCGGTGTCGAGCTGCCGCTCGAGCAGGTGCCGATCGTGCAGAAACGCGCCATCCAGATGGCCAGGGAGAACGCCAAGCCGGTCATCGTCGCCACGCAGATGCTGGAATCGATGATCGACAACTCCCGTCCCACTCGCGCCGAGGCCTCGGACGTCGCGAACGCGGTGCTCGACGGCGCCGACGCGGTGATGCTGTCGGGTGAGACCTCGGTGGGCAAGTACCCCATCGAGACGGTGCGCACGATGGCGCGCATCGTGCACGCGGTGGAGACCGAGTCGACCCGGGTGCCGCCGCTGACCCACGTGCCGCGCACCAAGCGCGGCGTGATCTCCTACGCCGCCCGCGACATCGGCGAGCGGCTCAACGCCAAGGCGCTGGTCGCGTTCACCCAGTCGGGCGACACGGTGCGCCGCCTGGCCCGGCTGCACACGCCGCTGCCGCTGCTGGCATTCACCCCGTTGCCGGAAGTGCGCAGCCAGCTGGCGCTGACCTGGGGCACCGAGACCTTCATCGTGCCGACCGTGGACAGCACCGACGCGATGATCCACCAGGTGGATGTAGCACTTCTGTCGATGGACCGATACCAGAAGGGTGACCTGGTGGTCATCGTGGCCGGGTCGCCGCCCGGTACCGTCGGTTCCACCAACCTGATCCACGTGCACCGAATCGGTGAGGAGGACCATTAGTGAGTGCTTCCCTGAGCAGCCCCGTCGGCGTCGCGGAGCCGGATACGCAGCGTTCCGATCTGGATGTGCTGCTCGGCCTGCTCGATCTCGAGCAGATGGACGAGGACGTATTCGTCGGTCAGCACCCGGAGAAGGTGTGGAGTCGAACCTTCGGCGGCCAGCTCGTCTCGCAGGCCATCATCGCGGCGGGCCGCACGGTCGGTGACCGTCCCGTACACGCGGTCAACGCGCACTTCGTGCGCGGCGGCGACGTGAAGAAGCCGATCGAGTACCGGGTGGACCGGCATCGCGACGGTCGCGCGTTCGCCAACCGGACGGTGACCGCGAGCCAGGACGGCCAGGAGCTGTTCGTCATGCTCGCCGCGTTCCAGGACTGGGGCAGGGGGCTCGAGCACGCGCACGCACAGCCGGAGGTGCCGGATCCGGAGACGCTGCCGCGGGTGGAGGAGAGCTTCGAAGGCTTGGAGGACAAGCTGGAGATGTTCGTCAAGGCGCCGCATCCGATCGACATGCGCTACACCAACGATCCCGCGTGGATTCTCAAGGGCACGGGGGAACGGCTCAACCACAACCGCGTGTGGATGCGCGCGGACGGCAGGTTGCCCGACGACCCCCTGATCCACGTGGCGACGCTGGGCTACTCGTCCGACACCACGGTGCTGGACTCCATCATCACCACCCACGGGCTGTCGTGGGGTCTGGACCGCATCGTCGCGGCCACGGTCAACCACTCGATCTGGTTCCACCGCCCGTTCCGTTTCGACGAGTGGGCGCTGTACTGCACCGAGTCACCGGTGGCCGCGGGCTCCCGTGGCCTGGCGACCGGCCGCTTCTACTCCCGCAGCGGTGATCTGCTGGCCACCACGGTGCAAGAGGGGCTCATCCGCCATTTCCCCGCGCGGCGCTGAGGGTTGCCGCGCCGGGGTTCACAGCAGTTCGAGGTCGCGATCGATGTCGAGATCGACGTGGGTGCGTTGCGATGCGCGGATCGAGACCGGGATCCCGGGTCCCGGCTCGGTTCGCGCCAACCTCGAGACGGCCCGCAGCAGCCGGCGTTCGAGTTCGGCCAGGTGGTCGTCGGTGAGCTGGTCGGGTGCGCCGACCAGACTGAGCGCGATCTCGTAGGTCGCGCGGTCCGCAACAGCGCCAGGGGGATCCGTGGGGCAGCGGCTTTGCAGCGCCGCGTGGGCCGGGTCGTCGGTGTCGACCGGCAAAGTGAAGCGCCAGGCGAACACGTCCCGCTCGGCGAGGTGTTCGTCGACCACCGCACGGACGGTATCGACGACGCGTTCAAGGGTTTCCGGTGTCACATAAACATGGAGCGAAACATCCGAAATGCGTTTCGGCATGTCTGATTCCTGTCCTGTGTCGAACCAGCAACGGCGGGAATGGTGTCCGGCGGGAGTTTAGTGCGTCCGACGCGGAAAAGAACACAGCCGGTTGGTAACAGGTTGATACGCGATGGATCCGGGCGCGCTGTCGTGGGCGAGCGTCGCCTGCGGTCAGCGGGTGCGTTGGGCGGCGAGGAAGGTCGCCAGCGGTGCGGGCGCGCCGCCGGGGCGAATCACCAGTCCCCGGCGCTCGTCGTGTGGCCAGCGCGGCTGTTCGTGCGGAGCCAACGCCAGCAGCAGCGGCACCAGCGCTTCGGCGATACGGTCGCCGACTTCACAGAACGCCTGGGCCGACAGCCCGACCGGATCGGCGATGTTCTCCCGGCCGACCAGCGACAGGTCGTTGCGCGCCCGGTGCAATTCGGCGACCGTGCGCGCGCCGGTGACGTGCGCGATGCGGTGAGCCTCCAGCAGTGTGAACGTGCGCGCTCCGGCGCCGAAGGCCAAGTCGATCACTTGCTCGCGAATCTGCTCGGTCATCGTGAGCACCAAGTCGGCCTTGTCGATCATCTCCGGTTTCAGCCGCCGGGCCCGGAAGTGGCCCGCGTCGGCGCCGAGTCCGGCGATGGTCTGCGCGGCGAGCGGCTCGACCGGAAATCCCACCAGCGCACGCGTTCCGGCGCTGTCGGCGGTGAGGTAGGGGAGATCGTGTTCGACCGCGAGGGCGCGCGTGAGCCGCTCGGCGATCACCGAACGGCAAACGTTGCCGTTGCAGACGAACAGGACGTGCATACCGATAACGATAAACGGCGCAGAGGCTATCAGACGGGTACGAGTCGTTAGTCCCACATGTGGGAACAGTATATTCATCTGTTCGTAGCGCGCCGTACACGAAGTGCGGCGCTTGCGGCCGTCGGTCTGCGACGTAGGTCACTTCGGGGGGGGGGTGGTCGTTTCTTCTCTCGGCCGTACCCCGGGGCTCACGCATTCAAACGCTGCGTTGTGATTGCATCGTGATATGACCGGGCGGGCAGGCTACTCGGATTCGCCACGGTAGTAAACGGATTCGCTCACGACGGGTTCGATCCCGGCCGGTCCGCCCTGGACGCGACCGCGGGTGGAGAACCGGTGACCGCGGGAGGCGACGACCGGTGCGAACCGCGCGAGTCCGGTCGCCGGGTCCATGTCGTCGTACATGGCGTCGATGCCGCCGCGGGCGAAGTAGGCCTCGTGCCAGAACCCGGTGCCCCCGGAGTCGCGCAGGAACTTCTGCCACCAGTCCCGGTGCGGCGCGGTCCGCGTCCATGCTTCGAGGCTGTCCAGATCGCGCCAGTATTGCCGTGCGCCCCAGTGCGGCGGGAACAGCGCCCAGACGAGGTCTTCGTGCAGCAGCAACCCGTCCGGCCGATCCTTGTGCGAACGGTAGAGTTTCGGCCCGAGTCCGAGCAGTCGCAGCATCCCGCGCGGCCGCCGCACCCGCATGCCGATATAGATGACCACCAGATCCGGATACTCGGACAGATCCACGGTGGTCCTGTTCACCCTCATCGCATACCTCGCTGCCCCGGCCACCCAATGCCGCTATACGGAATAACGATCCAGCGACCGAATCGGTTCGAGGGAAACGAACCGGAACTACTCCGAGACCTGTCCCCGACAATCGGCCGCCCGTCCCCGGGGACCCGGTCCGTGCGCCGAGTAGCCGCGCTCCGGGAGAGCCGCTCCGGAAAGAAAACTATGAACAGAACGCGCCATCGACCGTAACATCCGGGTGGCTCCGAACAGGAAGGCGAAGCCCTGCGCACCGGCGCGAAAGCGGCATCGCTGAGAGATCGAAAGCGCACTCGTAAGCACCGCATGCTCGACCCGGGAGTCCTGCGCGAAGCCTGCGGTAGCTGGCCAGACCCGAACCGCACGATCCCTACCTGACGCAACCACGTATCCGGGAGGGTTCGGGGGGCGAAGCACCGCCGAGCGGGGTCTGGGGGTTGCGCCCCCAGAAGAAACAACGAGCGTCCCCCGCAAGCGCTCTCCGCGAGCAGGGGACACCCAAGAGCGAGTGCCGAGTGTGGGACTCGAACCCACACGTCCTTTCGGACAACGGTTTTTGAGACCGTCGCGTCTGCCAGTTCCGCCAACTCGGCGCACCGGGTGGCAACTATAGCGGGTCGGGTGGCGTGGACGCGAATGGGTGGGTGCGTACGGCGCGGGAGCACGGTTTGCGCAGGGTATATACGTTCTATGCCGAAGTGAAAGGTACTCTTTACATCACTCGACAGCCCGATGGACGGCCGACGGTCGCGCCGTGCGAGCGCGGCTTTCCTCTGGTTGGGTCGGGTACAGGGCATCGGAACCAGAGGGGTCTACCTATGAGCACAGCAGCTGGGGGCGCCGGCACCAAGCGGGAAGCCGGGGCGAAGCGGGTCGTCGTCGCCGAAGACGAAGCGCTCATCCGCATGGATCTGGTCGAGATGCTGACCGAAGAGGGCTATCAGGTGGTCGGTGAGGCGGGCGACGGCCAGCAGGCGGTGGATCTGGCCGTCGAGCACCGCCCGGACCTGGTCATCATGGACGTGAAGATGCCGCGCCGCGACGGGATCGACGCGGCGGCCGAGATCGCGTCCAAACGCGTTGCCCCCGTGGTCATCCTGACCGCGTTCAGCCAGCGCGACCTGGTGGAGCGGGCGCGCGACGCGGGTGCGATGGCCTATCTGGTGAAGCCGTTCACGAAATCGGATCTGGTGCCTGCCATCGAATTGGCGGCCAGCCGCTTCCACGAGATCACGGCGTTGGAGAGCGAGGTCGCGAATCTCGCCGAGCGGTTGGAGACGCGCAAGCTGGTCGAGCGGGCCAAGGGCGTGCTGATGCAGACGCAGGGCCTTTCGGAGCCGCAGGCATTCAAGTGGATTCAACGCACCGCAATGGATCGCCGCACGACGATGAAGGCGGTCGCCGAGGTCGTGCTGGAGAACCTGACGCCGAAGTGATCGCGCCTGCGCCGCGAGAAAATTTACGCAGCTGAAACGTCGTCGTGAACAAGAATTCGAAACGATGTCGCGCGCATGATCCGAATGTGATGCGGAACTAACGTACCGACGCTATGTTCTGACCGGGCTGATGTGAGTCGGCCTCCTCGGCGACCCCGGGGGAGCACAGAACTTAGATGAGGTGAAACGTGCTTAGTTCGACATGGCGCAGTCGCTCGACGCGAGCTGTTCTGGCCGTCGGCGCCGCCGCCGCGCTGGTCCTGACCGGTTGTAGCGACAAATCCACCAGCAGCAGTTCGGATTCCTCGGGCACCAACGGGGCGGGTGGCCTGTCCATCCAGCCGCTCCTGCAGGTCGACCAGCAGGGCAAGGAAGTGCCGAAGGCCGACGCGGCCACGGCTGCCGATCCCGCGGGCGACGGCAAGGCGACCTGCGCGCCGGGCACGGCGGTCGCGATGGCGGGCGCGCTGACCGGTCCCGACGCCGCGCTCGGCATCAACATCGTCAACGGCGTCAAGCTCGCCCTCGACAAGCACAACAAGGCCAACCCCGGATGCAAGATCGAGCTCAAGCAGTTCGACACCGAGGGTGATCCGCAGAAGGCCACTCAGGTGATCCCGCAGATCGTCAACGATCGTTCGATCATCGGCCTGGTGGGTCCCGCCTTCTCCGGGGAGACGAAGGCGACCGGCAAGATCCTCAGCGACGCGGGCCTGGTCTCGGTCACCTCCTCGGCGACCAACGCGACGCTGACCCAGAACGGCTGGACCACCTTCTTCCGAGGTCTGGCCAACGACGACGTGCAGGGCCCCTCGGTGGCGAAGTACCTGGTCAACAGCGCGGGCTACAAGAAGGTCTGCGTCATCCAGGACAACACCGACTACGGCACCGGCCTGGCGAAGTCCATCACGGAGGGTCTGGGCGCCGCCGCCGACCCGGCGTGCGCCGCCAGCATCAAAAAGGGCGACAAGGACTTCTCCGCCACGGTCACCAAGGTGGCGGCCGCGAATCCGGACGCCATCTTCTACTCCGGCTACTACTCCGAGGCCGCGCCGCTGGCCCAGCAGTTGAAGTCCGGTGGCGTGAAGGCGGTTTTCGTCTCCGCCGACGGCACCAACGACCCGCAGTTCGTCTCGCAGGCGGGCAGCGCGGCCAAGGGAGCGAAGCTGTCCTGCCCGTGCGGTCCCGCGCCGGAGAAGTTCGCCAAGGACTACGAGGCGCTCAACGGCCAAGCGCCCGGGGTCTACTCGGTCGAGGCCTACGACCTCACCACGATCCTGGCCAAGGGCATCGACGGCGGCAAGGTGACCCGCCCCGACCTGCTCGACTATGTGCGGACGTACGACGGTGCCGGCCTCGCGCGTCAGTACAAGTGGAACCCGAACGGCGAGCTGTCGAACGCGCTGATCTGGGTGTACGAGGTCAAGTAGTCCCGGATTCCGGGCGCACGGCACGTACGGGGGTTCATCCGAATCCCCGTACGTGCCGTTGTTCGGTGGGCGAATGGATGAGGGCGGAAATAAATGAAACAAACGGCATTGGCCGGTGGCATACAACTCGCGGCCGGTTCGATCGACTTCAACTACGAGGGGCTGATCGATAGTTTCTGGCGACTGACCGTGGACGGCGTGACCTACGGCGCCATCTATGCCTTGGTCGCCGTGGGCTACACCTTGGTGTACGGCGTATTGCGGCTGATCAATTTCGCCCATTCGGAAATTTTCATGCTCGGGTTGTTCGGGCAATTGATCGGCCTGATGATCTTCGGATTCGTCGCCAGTCCCGATGTCTACACCCAGGGCGTGGTGCTCACCGTCGTCTATCTGGGTTTGGCGATGGTCGTGGGCATGGCGGTATCCGGCGGCGCGGCCGTCGGCTTGGAGCGGGTGGCCTATCGACCGCTGCGCAAGCGGGGCGCCAAGCCGCTGGCCTTCCTGATCACCGCGATCGGCATGTCGTTCGTGCTCCAGGAGCTGGTGCACTTCGTGCTGCCGAAGATCCGCCCCGACCTCGGCGGCACCAACGCCCAGCAGGCCATCCGGCTCGTCGAGCCCACCGTGCAGTTCAGTTTCGGCGGCGCGGACGTCACCAACATCATGCTGCTCATCGTGATCGCGGCGGTGGTGCTGGCGATCGTCACCGAACTGCTGATCAACCGGACGAAGTTCGGGCGCGGCATCCGCGCCGTGGCGCAGGATCCCGACACCGCGACGCTGATGGGCGTCTCGCGGGAGCGGGTCATCATGCTGACCTTCCTCATCGGCGGTGTGCTCGCGGGCGCGGCGGCGATGCTGTACACGCTGAAGATCCCGAACGGGATCATCTACTCCGGCGGCTTCATCCTCGGTATCAAGGCGTTCAGCGCCGCGGTGCTCGGTGGCATCGGCAACCTGCGCGGCGCACTGCTGGGCGGACTGGTGCTGGGCGTGGTGGAGCAGTACGGCCAGATCCTGTTCGGCACCGAGTGGCGTGACGTGGTCGCGTTCGTGGTGCTGGTCCTGGTGCTGATGGTGCGTCCGACGGGCATCCTCGGCGAGAGTCTCGGAAGGGCGCGGGCATGACCGACACGACCAAGACGGCGTCCGCGCCGGACACCGCGCGCCGCGGCCTCGGCGACGCGATCCGCACCTGGTGGGACGGCCTGAGCCGCCCCGCGCAGTGGGGCGTCGGCGTCCCGATCCTCCTGCTGCTCGCGCTGCTTCCGCTGTTCCCGCCGCCGCTGCTGAACACTCCTTCCTACAATTTCGGCCTGGTGATGGCGCAGGTGGCGATGTACGCGCTGCTGGCCATCGGCCTCAACGTGGTGGTCGGCCAGGCGGGCCTGCTCGACCTCGGCTACGTCGGTTTCTACGCGGTCGGCGCCTACACCGTCGGCCTGCTCACCAGCCCCAACAGCCCGTGGAACCAGACCGACGGCGGCTGGCTCGACCCGAAGTGGGCCTGGCTGGCTTGCCTGCCGATCGCGGTCGCGGTGACCGCGGTGTCGGGCCTGATCCTCGGGTCGCCGACGCTGCGTCTGCGCGGCGACTACCTGGCGATCGTGACGCTCGGCTTCGGCGAGATCGTCCGGCTGCTCGCCGAGAACCTCACCGAGATCACCAACGGCAGCCTCGGCCTGTCGGGTGTCGCCTACCCGCACGTGGGCGAATCCGCGAGCAGACCGGAGGGCGTGTTCTCCGGCGGCAACAGCGGTGACCCGGACAGCGCCAACCTTCTCGACCGCGCCAGCTACGGCACCTACTGGTACTGGTTCGGCATGGCGCTGGTGGTCGTCGTGCTGCTGGTGGTCGGGAATCTGGAGCGCAGCCGGGTCGGCCGCGCCTGGGTGGCCATCCGCGAGGACGAGGACGCGGCCGAGATCATGGGCGTGCCGACGTTCAAGTTCAAGCTGTGGGCGTTCATGATCGGCGCCGCGGTGGGCGGCATGTCCGGCGCGATCTACGCCGGGCAGGTGCAGTTCATCAATCCCACCGGCTTCAACATCATCAACTCGATGCTGTTCCTGTGCGCGGTGGTCATCGGCGGGCAGGGCAACAAACTCGGCGTGATCTTCGGCGCGTTCGTCGTCGCCTATCTGCCCGCTCGGCTGCAATCGGTGAACCTGGTGAGCAACGAGTCGACCGGCTACGTCCTGCTGGTGATCGACGTGGCGGCGTTCGTCGCGCTGATCGTCGTCTGGCGGCTGTGGGCCGCCCGGCTGGGCGTGTGGCCGCGCCGCGGTGTGATCACCGGCATGGTGGTGACCGGCGTGCTGGCGCTGCTGCTGCTCGGCAGCGTGCTGTTGTTCCGCAAGGGTGGCGCGCAGTCGCTGGGCGACCTCAAATATCTGTACTTCGGTATCGCGTTGGTGGTGATGATGATTCTGCGTCCGCAGGGTCTGTTCCCGGTGCGGCAGAAGCTGCTCACCTACGGCAGGCAGGTGTATCAGGCCGTGCGCAGACCCGCCGCGGCCGAGCCGATCGGAGCGGGCCGATGACCGGGCCTGGCGCGGGTGACGCGCTGTTCGACAACGAGGACATGGCCGCGGGCTACGCGGCCGAACCGCAGGTCGAGTCCGCGGGCACGGTCGACGTCACCCAGGTGATCCCGGACCTCGCCGACGCCGAGACCGTCGCGGAAGTGGTCGCTCCGCACCGCGATATCGAGACCGCGGTGGGCGAGCCGCTGTTGCGCACCGAGGGCCTCACCGTGCGGTTCGGCGGTCTCACCGCCTTGGACCAGGTGAGTTTCGAGATCCGCCGCGGCGAGATCCTCGGCCTCATCGGACCCAACGGCGCGGGCAAGACCACCTGCTTCAACGCGATCACCGGCGTCTACCAGCCCGCCGCAGGCCTGGTGTACTTCGACGGCAAGCCGCTGACCAAGACCAAGCGCAACGCGATCACCCGCCTCGGCATCGCGCGCACGTTCCAGAACGTACGGCTCTTCGGCGAGATGACCGCGCTGGAGAACGTCGTGGTCGGCACGGACGCACGGCACAAGACCTCGGTGCCGGGCGCGGTGTTCCGGACGCCGCGGCATCGGCGCGAGGAACGCGACGCCATCGAGCGCGGCATGGCGCTGCTGGAGTTCGTCGGCATCGCCCCACGCGCGGTGGAGAAGGCGCGCAATCTGTCCTACGGCGACCAGCGTCGTCTGGAGATCGCCCGCGCGCTGGCCACCGAGCCGAAGCTGCTGTGTCTGGACGAGCCCGCGGCCGGGTTCAATCCGAGCGAGAAGTCCGCGCTCATGGACCTGATCCGCAAGATCCGCGACGACGGCTTCACCGTGCTGCTGATCGAGCACGACATGCGTCTGGTCATGGGCGTGACCGACCGCATCGTGGTGCTCGAGTTCGGCCGCAAGATCGCCGACGGGTTGCCCGCGGACATCCGGGACAACCCCGCGGTGATCGCGGCGTACCTCGGCGTGCCGGACCACGAGGTGAGCGAATCCGCGAGCAGCGCAACCGGAGACGGCGAGACCCGCGACGTCACCCCGCCGGAGCCGGAATCCGCCGCTGTGCCGCCCGGCAAGCCGGCGGTCACCCAGCCGGTGCCGGAGGCGGCGCGCGAGCCCGCAGGCGGTGGCGCGGCCCCGCTGCTCGAAGTCGAGGACATGGTCGTCAACTACGGCAGAATCCAGGCGCTGCACGGGATTTCGCTGACCGTCGCCGAGGGCGAGCTGGTCACCCTGCTGGGGGCCAACGGCGCGGGCAAGACGACCACGATGCGCGCGATGTCCGGACTGCTGCCGCTGACCCGCGGCCGGATCATGTTCGAGGGCCGTGACATCACCCGGATGAAGGCGCACGAGCGGGTGACGCACGGGCTGATCCAGGCGCCGGAGGGCCGGGGCGTGTTCCCCGGCATGACGGTGCAGGAGAACCTCGACATGGGCTGCTACGGCCGGGGTTTCCAGCAGAAGGCCGAGTACGAGCGGACGCTGGAGTGGGTCTTCGAGCTCTTCCCCCGGTTGCTGGAGCGGCGCAAGCAGGTCGGCGGCACGCTGTCCGGCGGTGAGCAGCAGATGCTCGCCATCGCCCGCGCGCTGATGGCGCGGCCGCGGCTGCTGCTGCTGGACGAGCCGTCGATGGGGTTGGCGCCCATGGTGATCCAGCAGATCTTCCGGATCATCGGCGAGATCAACCGGCAGGGCACCACGGTGCTGCTGGTGGAACAGAACGCCCAGCAAGCGCTGGCCCGCAGCGACCGCGCCTACATCATGGAAACCGGGGAGGTCACCAAAACCGGTCGCGGCGCGGAACTGCTCACCGATCCCGCGGTGAAGTCGGCGTATCTCGGCGTGGGTTAGGCGGCTTCACCCCCGCGGGCGTGTCTGCTCCGGTGCCGCGCGGCCCGGCTCGAGGCATGATCGTGACCATGGATGGTCACGACGAGCTGATGAGCCTGGCCGAGCGGTACTGGGACGCGGTGCTCGAGGCGGCGCCGAGCGAGGCGACCTTGCTCGGCGACCGCCGCTTCGACGATCGGATCGAGGATCTGTCCGTCGACGCCGAGCAGCGGTTGCTGTCGACCTGGCGCGAGCTGCTGCGCGCGGTGGACGCGCTCGACGCGCAGCGATTGAGCCCGGCCGACCGCATCACCCGCAGCTTGTTGCGCACCGAGTTGAGCGGCGCGGTGGCGCACTTGGAATGGCGGCCGGTGGAACTGGCCTCCGATCAGATGAACGGGGTGCACGCGGGAGTGCTGATGGTCGCGCCGCAGACGAACGCGCCGCAGCCGCAGCACGCGCTGGCGCTGGTGCGTCGCTACCGGCAGTTCGGCGACATGCTCGGCCAGGCCGTGGAACGCTTCCGGGCCGGACTCGCCGCGGGCCGCCCGCCGGCGCGGATCACCATCGAACGCTCGCTCAACCAATTGGACGGCTACTTGGACTCGGACATCGCCGCCGACCCCTTCGTCACCTTCCCCGGGCCGGAGGGCTGGGATGGTGAGGCCGCGTGGCGCGCCGAATTGGCCGACGTGGCGCGGGATGTCATCCGGCCCGCGTTCCAGGTCTACCGAGACGCCCTCTACGACGAACTGCTGCCCGCCGCCCGTCCCGACGACCGGCCTGGTCTGTGCTGGCTCGGCGCCGACGGCGAGGACATCTACCGGCGGCTGCTGCGCCATCACACGACGCTGCCCGAGCTCGGCGCCGACGCGATCCACGACCTGGGTCTCGCGGAACTGGCGAAGCTGCGCGAGGAATACGCGACGGTGGGCGCGCGCCTGTTCGGCACCGCCGATCTCGGCGAGATCTTCGCCCGGCTGCGCGAGGACCCCGCGCTGTGCTACGACGACGCCGAGCAGATCATGTTCGACGCCCGCCGGGCGCTGGCCCTGGCCACCGCCGAGATGGGGAACTGGTTCGGGCGCCTGCCGAAGGAGTCCTGCGACATCGTGCCGGTGCCCGAGTTCCTGGCCGCCGATTCGCCCGCGGCGTATTACTTCCCGCCCGCGGCCGACGGTTCCCGGCCGGGCACGTATTTCGTCAACCAGCACCATCCCACCGGCCGCGGCCGCTTCGAGACCGCGTCGGTGGCCTATCACGAGGCGATTCCCGGCCACCATCTGCAGCTGACCATCGCCAACGAGCTCGACCACTTGCCGCGCTTCCAGCGCCAGTCCTTCGCCAACACCGCCTTCGTCGAGGGATGGGCGCTCTACACCGAGCGGCTGGCCGACGAGATGGGTTTGTACGAGGACGATCTCGGCCGGCTCGGCATGCTGGCCGGGGACTCCTGGCGCTCCTGCCGCCTGGTGGTCGACACCGGCCTGCACGCGAAGGGATGGAGCAGGCAGCAGGCGATCGACTTCATGGTGGCCAACGCGCCGGTCGGCCTGGCCGAGATCACCGTGGAGGTGGACCGTTACATCGCGATGCCGGGCCAGGCGGTCGGCTACAAGATCGGTCAGCTGGAGATCCTGCGCCAACGGGTCGCGACCACCGAGCGGCTCGGCGCGGCCTTCGACATCAAGGCCTTCCACGACGTGGTGCTCGGTTCCGGGTCGGTGAGCCTGCCCGTGTTGCGAGAACTGGTCGCCACGCTCTGACGCCGAGGACGCGGCGGACATCCGCGCCGCACGAACCGGAGCACCGGTACCTGGCGGCGCGCGGCTGCCGGGTGTCGGCGTATCGCCGTGTCGGTGCCGGTCCCTAGACTCTGGGACGTGAGTTCACCCACGACCGCTCCCCGTCCTGCCCCCGCGTCCGGCTCCGGCGATCCCGGCTCGGGAGCCCGGCCGACGCTGCTGCTGCTGGACGGGCATTCGATCGCCTATCGCGCGTTCTTCGCGCTACCGGCGGAGAATTTCAAGACGGTCACCGGGCAGACCACGAACGCGGTCTACGGCTTCACCGCGATGCTGATCAACCTGCTGCGCGACGAGAAGCCGACGCATGTGGCCGCGGCGTTCGACGTCTCGCGCCAGACCTTCCGCGCCGAGGCGTACCCGGAGTACAAGGCCAACCGCACCACGACGCCGGACGAGTTCCGCGGCCAGGTCGAACTCACCAAGGACGTGCTGGGCGCCCTGGGCATCCCGGTGATGGCGATCGACGGCTTCGAGGCCGACGACGTCATCGCCACGCTCACCACGCAGGCGACGGCCGCGGGTTTCCGCGTGCTCATCGTCACCGGCGACCGGGACTCGATCCAGTTGGTCGACGAGAACGTCACGGTGTTGTACCCGCGCAAGGGCGTCTCCGACCTCACCCGGTTCACGCCGGAGGAAGTGATGGCCAAATACGGCCTCACCCCGAACCAGTACCCCGACTACGCGGCGCTGCGCGGCGATCCCAGCGACAACCTGCCCGGTATCCCGGGGGTGGGGGAGAAGACCGCCGCCAAGTGGATCCGCGAGTACGGCGATCTGAACACCCTGGTGGAGAAGGTCGACCAAGTGAAGGGCAAGGTCGGCGACGCGCTGCGGGCGAACCTGAGCAGCGTGGTGCTCAACCGGCAGCTCACCGAGCTGATGCGGGAGGTGCCGTTGCCCTACACCCTCGATCAGCTGGCGCAGGGGCCGTGGGATCGGGAGAAGATCCATCAGCTGTTCGACGATCTCGAGTTCCGCGTACTGCGCGACCGGCTGTTCGAGACGCTCGCTCCGCCGGAGCCGGAGGCGGAGGCCGGTTTCGAGATCAGCGGCGGCGCGCTGGAGATCGGTGCGGTCGCGGGCTGGCTGGCCGAGCACGCGAAAGCCGGTGTACGTCACGGTGTCTCGATCGTCGGCACGGGTTCTCCGGCCGGTGGCGACGTGCGCGCGCTCGCCATCGCGGCGGGCGACGGCGAGAGCGGTTACATCGACGTCACGGTGCTCACCCCGGAGGACGAGGCCGCGCTGGGGGCCTGGCTCGCCGACCCGGCGGTGCCGAAGGCGCTGCACGAGGCCAAGGCCGCGCTGCACGCCCTGCGCGGTCGCGGCTGGACCCTCGGCGGGCTGACCAGCGACACCGCGCTGGCGGCGTATCTCGTCCGTCCCGGCCAGCGCACATTCAACCTCGATGACTTGTCGCTGCGCTACCTGCACCGGGAACTGCGCGCCGAGGTCGGTGAGACCCCGCAGCTGTCGCTGCTCGACGACGAGGACGCGGTCGACGCCGAACTCGCGCGGGCGCAGATGCTGCGCGCGCGGGCGGTCGCGGACCTGGCCGACGCGCTCGACGGAGAACTGGCCGAGATCGAGTCCACCCCGCTGCTGGCGGACATGGAGCTGCCGCTGCTCGGCGTGCTGTCCACCTTGGAGGAGGCGGGCATCGCGGTGGACACCGACCAGCTGGCGACGCTGCAGCGCCAGTTCGCCGACCGGGTCGCCGAGGCGGCCGAGGCGGCCTACGACGTGATCGGCAAGCAGATCAATCTCGGCTCGCCCAAGCAGTTGCAGGTGGTGCTGTTCGACGAACTGGACATGCCGAAGACCAAGCGCACCAAGACCGGCTACACCACCGACGCGGACGCGCTCGAGTCGCTGTACGAGAAGACCCAGCACGCGTTCCTGGAGCACCTGCTCGCGCATCGGGACGCCACCCGGCTGAAGGTCACCGTCGACGGCCTGCTCAAGTGCGTCGCCGAGGACGGCCGCATCCATACCACGTTCAACCAGACGATCGCGGCCACCGGCCGGTTGTCCTCCACCGAACCGAACCTGCAGAACATCCCGATCCGCACCGACACCGGCAGGCAGATCCGCGACACCTTCGTCGTCGGCGCAGGCTACCAGTCGCTGATGACCGCGGACTACAGCCAGATCGAGATGCGGATCATGGCGCATCTGTCCGGGGACGAGGGGCTGATCGAGGCGTTCAACTCGGGCGAGGATCTGCACAGCTTCGTGGCGTCGAAAGCGTTCGACATCCCGATCTCCGAGGTCAGCCCGGAGATGCGCCGCCGGATCAAGGCGATGTCCTACGGCTTGGCCTACGGGTTGAGTTCCTACGGTCTGTCCGCGCAGTTGAAGATCAGCACCACCGAGGCGAAGGAACAGATGGAGGTCTACTTCGCCCGCTTCGGCGGTATCCGGGACTATCTGTACGAGGTGGTGGAGCAGGCGCGCAAGGTGGGTTACACCCAGACGCTGTTCGGCCGCCGCCGCTACCTGCCCGATCTGGACTCCAGTAACCGGCAGCGCCGGGAGGCGGCCGAGCGGATGGCGCTCAACGCCCCGATCCAGGGCACCGCGGCCGACATCATCAAGGTGGCGATGATCAACGTGCACCGCGCGATGCGCGAGGCCGGTCTGCGCTCCAGGATGCTGCTGCAGATCCACGACGAACTGTTGTTCGAGGTCGCCGAGGGGGAACGGGAGGCGCTCGAGGCGCTGGCGCGCGAGCAGATGTCCGCGGCGATCGCTTTGTCGGTGCCGCTGGAGGTCTCGGTCGGCGTAGGCCACAGCTGGGATTCCGCCGCGCACTGACCGGCGCGACACAGGAGGACATGCCGGGCCCGACCGCACGGGCCCGGCATCCGGCATCCCGAGAGTTATCATCGGGCCGCCGCGTGCAAGTAAACGAATCACGGTGAACCGGACGGATGACCCGTGCCACGCGGCGACCTACCGTGGGGCTGGTCATACATAGGGATTCACGCATACCGAGCTCAGGGATGGCCCATGACTGTCACCGATGAGTACTTGCAGAACAACGCGGCTTATGCGAGCACCTTCCAGGGCCCGCTGCCGCTGCCGCCCGCCAAGGGCGTGGCCGTGGTCGCGTGCATGGACGCGCGGCTCAACGTGTACGGCGCGCTCGGCCTCGCCGAGGGCGAGGCACACGTCATCCGCAACGCGGGCGGCGTGGTCACCGCCGACGAGATCCGCTCGCTGGCCATCAGCCAGCGGCTGCTCGGAACCAGGGAGATCATCCTGATCCATCACACCGATTGCGGCATGCTCACCTTCACCGACGACGACTTCAAGGCGAGCATCCAGCGGGAGACGGGGATCAAGCCCGAGTGGGCGGCGGAGGCGTTCTCGGACCTGGAAACCGATGTGCGCCAATCGATCGCGCGCGTCGTCGCCAGCCCGTTCGTGCCGCACAAGGACTCGATCCGCGGCTTCGTCTTCGACGTGGCCACCGGCAAGCTCAACGAGGTCCTTCCACAATAGGAAGGCGAGAAGCGCTGCTACGCAGCGGGATCCGGGTGTGATCGCCGGGATCCCACTGCGTCGGGGCGTGTTTCACGAAGGGCGGCGCGTGACCAGGCGCGCAGAGCGGGCGGTGAGATCCACCTCGTCGCGGGGCGGCGCGCCGTCGGAAAGATCCTCTCGGTGCATCAGCGCCGTCATCCGCTGCTCGAACTCGTGATGTTTGCCGCCCTGGAAAACCGCTGTGACCTCCTCGAAGCCCGCGGCCGCCACCGGATGGCCGGACCGGGTGCGGTTCCAGGGCAGCGCGCGGGCACCGGTGATCTTGTTCCAGGCCACTTCGGCGAAGGCGAACAGGATGAGCAGGACGGCCAGGCCCGGGATGGTCATGGCCACGAGGAGACCCATGTCACCGACGCTACCCTCCGCGCGGACGCACCGCCCTGAACTGCGCGAACAGTACTCGCCAGTAGACAAATCGGGCATCGAATGTGGTTGCTATTGCGTCGCGATGTCCCTATCCTCGATGCCGTGCCGAATCCCGCCGACCGCCGCAGCGCAGCGCTCCTTGTCGCAGACCGCGACAGCGCTCTGCTTTCGGCGTCGCTCACCGGGCCCTCCGTGGCTGCGCAGGCTACCGCCTCCGAGCCCGAGGTTCGCGCCGAGCTACTTCCGCTCACCGCGATGGCGGCGCCGCGTCCCCGCGTTCTCGTAGTACCCCGCCGTAGCGGGGTCTGATCCGGGCCGGCCCCCTCGCTGCGGGCTTTTCCACTTGTTAGTGCTGGTCCCCTCTGTCAACCGAGCCACGACATACTTCGGGAAGACCTACTTTCAATGACCATCCTGACTCTTGATACAGACATGTTCCACGCCGCCGCTCCCAAGGGCCTACGCGCCGAAGCCGCCGGGCTGACCTCGGCGGAGTTCCACAGCCGATACTGCGCGCACGGCGGTCCGATCCGCCTCGGAGAATGGTCGCCCGCGGGCGCCGGAACCGCGGCGTTCACCGCCACGCTGGAATTCGCCGGTCACCTGCGCACCGTGGTCGCCACGGGCAACCCCGTCGCGGCGATGACATCGGCCCTGTACGACGAGGGCTACCCCGTCGAGATCCTGCAATTCCATCAGCGGCGCACCGCGGACGGCACCGCCACCTTCGTGCAGTGCGAATGCAACGGCAGGCGCGGCTGGGGGGCGGCGATCGCCGATGACGGAGCCGAGTCGACGGTCCGCGCCATGATCGCGGGCGTCAACCTGCTCGGCGCGTCCTGAATCGAGCACCGAACCGCGGGGCGGCAGCACGCCGTCCCGCGGCGTCGTGTCGGCAGACCCCGGACGCACAGCGCCCGGACACGGACTGCCGCATACGCGTGTCCGTCTCCGGGTCCGAACGAAACTCGTTGCGGCGCAGTGTCTCACCGCGCCGCGCGCACTACTGTCCGGCCTGCTGCTGCTCGGCGAGTTGCTTGCGCACCTCGTCCATATCCAGCGCCTTGACCTGGGTCACCAGATCCTCGAGCGCCGCGGGCGGCAGCGCGCCGGGCTGGGCGAACACCAGCACACCTTCCCGGAACGCCATGATGGTCGGGATGGAGCGGATGTTGGCAGCCGCCGCGAGGCCCTGCTCGGATTCGGTGTCGACCTTTCCGTGCACCACGTCGGGGTGCTTGTCGGAGGAGGCCTCGAAAGTCGGTGCGAAGCTCTTGCACGGACCGCACCAATCGGCCCAGAAGTCGACGAGTACCACGTCGTTTCCGGTGACGATCTCATCGAAATTGTGCTGGGTCAGCGTCTGGGTGGCCATGACGTCCTCTCGTTTCGGTGTGCCCGCTATAACGCGGGCTGCGTCGGTTATCTTCCACGGCGGATCCGGCCGACCGGCCACTCGCGCCGCTGATCCCCGTCCCATCGACGGATACCCAGCACCGTCGCCGGAAAATCCCGGTCCCGCGCGACGGCGTGGATGGCCTCGCCGAGCTGGTGCGGTGCCAGCCGCCTGGCCAGCGTGATGTGCGGGGTCCACGCGTCCGGGTGCACGTTGGCCGGAACGCCGGGGCACGGGGAGATCGTGTGGAAGATCCGGCGGTGCAGCGTGAGCAGCGCCTCGGACGGGACCACCAGTCGTACCAGGATCGGACGGCGCGCCCCGAAGACCACCAGGCCACCCAGACGCACCGGGATCGGCGCGAAGGCCTGCTCGTCCAGCGCCTGCTCGATGCGCGGCCAGATCTGCCTGGCCACGGCGGCGGTGATGTGCGGGCGGTTGGACTCGTCGGTGCGCGCGGCGAGGCTCCGCACGCCTGCCTCCGCGAGCATCTGCCACTGCCGGCGGATCTCCGTGTCGGCGGCCTCGTCGAGAAGTAGTTCGACCGACTGCACCATGGTCCACCGAAGGTAACCGCAACCGGCGTGTCCGCGGGCCGGTTCCGGCGGCCGGGCCTCTCGCGGGAGGATGTCCCGGTGAACGACGCGAATCGACCCCGGACGACGCGGGCATTGCGGCTCGGCCTGATCGACGGCGACGGCATCGGCCCGGAGGTGGTGCGAGCCGCCAGGCAAGTGGTCGACGAGGCGCTGTCGGCCGCGGGAGCACCGCCGGTGGAGTGGGTGCCGTTGGTGATGGGGCACCGCGCCATCGCCGAGTTCGGCACCCCGCTGCCCGAGCGGACACTGGAGGAACTGTCCGGGGTGGACGCCTGGGTTCTCGGTCCACACGACAACGCGTCCTATCCGGCCGAACATCGCGTCGCGCCGGGCGGCGTGATCCGCAAGCATTTCGACCTCTACGCCAACATCCGTCCGGCGCGGGCCTTCGCGGGCGTGCACGCGGCGGCGCCGGACATCGATCTGGTGATCGTCCGGGAGAACAGCGAAGGGTTCTACGCCGACCGCAACATGTTCGCGGGCTCGGGCGAGTTCCGGCCGACGCCGGATATCGCGATGTCGGTCGGGCTGGTCACCAGGGCCGCCTGCGAACGGATCGCCCACGAGGCGTTCCGGCTTGCCGCGACCCGGCGCAAGCGGGTGACCATCGTGCACAAAGCCAATGTCCTGCCGCTGACGATGGGGCTTTTCCGGGACGTCTGCCACGAGGTCGGCCTGGGGTATCCGGGAGTCGAGGTGGAGGACGAGCACGTCGACGCGGCGGCCGCCCACCTGGTTCGCGCGGCCGCCGATTACGACGTGCTGGTCACCGAGAACCTGTTCGGCGACATCCTGTCCGACCTGGCCGGGGAGTTGAGCGGGTCGCTGGGGCTGGCCGCGTCGCTCAACTGCTCGGCCACCACGGCGATGGCCCAGGCGGTGCACGGCGCCGCGCCTGCGCTGGCCGGGCACAACCGGGCCAACCCGGCGGCGTTGCAGTTGTCGGCGGCGATGCTGCTGCGCTGGCTGGCGACTCGGGACGCCGAGGTCACCTTCGCGCGGGCGGGTGAGCGGATCGAGCGGGCCGTCGCCGCGACCTTCGCGGCCGGCATCGCCACCGCCGACCTCGGAGGACAGGCCTCCACCAGTGAATTCACCGAGCAGGTGTGCGCCAGGGTGCATCGCAGGTAGACCCGCGGTGCCGCCTCCCGCCGCTCGACCAAGTAGGGTGTCGCGCCGATGCGCCCGGCACGGGTCGCGCGAGGAGTTCGTGTTGCTGTTGCATTACTGTCCAGCGCGGAGCGGCCCGGTCGCTTAGATTGCCAAACGGGTGATGACGCCCGGGTTGCGTGAAGCCAAATGTGGAGGGCTGCTGTGTCTGATCGTTCGTTTCTCGGCAGGCGCACCCTGCGAGCCACCTTGGGTGCGCTCGCCGCGGGCGCGCTGGTCCTGACCGGGTGTACCAACACCGAGGAGACCGGCCCCTCGGCGGCCAAGGTGCAGGTGGACAAGGTCGACGAGATCGCCGCCCAGCTCCCCGACAAGATCAAGCAGTCCGGCAAGCTCGTCGTCGGCGTGAACATCCCCTACCAGCCGAACGAGTACAAGGACGCGAGCGGCCGGATCGTCGGCTTCGACGTGGATCTGATGGACGCGGTCGCCTCCGTGCTGGGCGTGAAGGCCGAGTATGTCGAGTCCGCGTTCGAGAAGATCATCCCCTCGATCCAGGCCGGTACCTACGACGTGGGCATGTCGTCGATCACCGACTCCAAGGAACGGGAGCAGCAGGTCGACTTCACCACCTACTTCAACGCGGGCGTCCAGTGGGCCCAGCAGAAGGGCAAGCCGATCGACCCGGAGAATGCCTGCGGCAAGAAGGTCGCCGTCCAGGCCACGACCGTGGAGCACACCGACGAGGTGCCCGCCAAGAGCGCCAAGTGCGTCGCCGAGGGCAAGCCCGCCATCGATATCAAGCCGTTCGACGAGCAGAGCGCCGCGACCAACGCGCTGGTGCTCGGTCAGGTCGACGCGATGTCGGCCGACTCCCCGGTGACGGCGTACGCGATCAAGCAGAGCGACGGCAAGATCGAGACCGCGGGCCCGGTGTTCGACTCCGCGCCCTACGGCTGGGCGGTGCCCAAGGGCGCGCCGCTGGCCGCCGTGCTGCAGAAGGCGGTCCAGCACCTGATCGACAACGGCCAATACCTCGAGATCACGAAGAACTGGGGCGTCCAGGAAGGCGCCATCAGCAAGTCGGTCGTCAACGGTGCCGTGAGCTGATCGATGGTGGACAACGACACTCGGCCTGCGCCCGGCGATCCCGGGCCCGGCGGAGCGGACTCGACGCGGGAGCCGGAGCCGATCAAAGCGGTTCCGCTGCGCAGGCCGGGCCGTTGGGTAGCGGCGGCGGTGATCCTGGTCCTGGTGGCGCTGTTCGTCTATGGTGCCGCCACGAACCCGGCGTATCGCTGGGACACCTATGGGAAGTACCTCTTCGACACCCGGATCCTGGCAGGCGCCGTCGTCACGCTCGAACTGACCGTGTGCGCGATGGCGATCGCGGTCGCGCTCGGGACGACGCTCGCGGTGATGCGGCTGTCGCCGAATCCGGTGCTGCGCGCCACCTCGTGGGTGTATCTCTGGGTCTTCCGCGGTACCCCGGTGTTCGTGCAGCTGGTGTTCTGGGGCCTGGTCCCGTCGCTGTACAGCAAGATCCAGCTCGGCGTTCCGTTCGGGCCGCAGTTCTTCCATCTCGACGTGCAGCAGCTACAGGCCGCGTTCGCCTTCG
Organism: Nocardia sp. NPDC004573; assembly: GCF_053602135.1. Lineage (NCBI taxonomy): Bacteria > Bacillati > Actinomycetota > Actinomycetes > Mycobacteriales > Nocardiaceae > Nocardia > Nocardia sp. NPDC004573. Next base: position 35,774 of record NZ_JBSGDA010000021.1, on the reverse strand, counting down.
CCGTGCTCGGACTCGGTCTCAACGAGGCCGCCTACATGGCCGAGATCGTGCGCGCCGGAATCAACTCCGTCGGTGAGGGACAGCGGGAGGCGTCGTTCGCGCTCGGCATGTCCTGGAGCCAGACCATGCGCCGCACCGTGCTGCCGCAGGCCATGCGCGTGATCATCCCGCCGACCGGCAACGAGCTCATCGGCATGCTGAAGACCACCTCGCTGGTCACCGGCATCCCGCTGAGCACCGATCTGTTCGGCCGGGCGCGCGACATCTACGGCGTCAACTTCCAGCCCATTCCGCTGTTGCTGGTCGCCGCCACCTGGTACCTGGCGATCACGAGCGTGCTCATGATCGGGCAGTACTACTTGGAGCGCTACTACTCGCGCGGCGTCTCCCGCCGGCTGACCGCCAAGCAGCTGCAGGAACTGGCCGACGCCCAGCAGGGGGATATGGCGAAATGAGCGTGGACGTGGTGAAGAACGCCGCCGCTGCGATGATCGTCGCGGACCGCGTGTGCAAGAACTTCGGGGCACTGCAGGTGCTCAAGGGCGTGTCCCTGGAAGTCGGCCGCGGCGAGGTGCTGTGCCTGATCGGGCCGTCCGGCTCCGGCAAGTCGACATTCCTGCGCTGCATCAATCACCTGGAACAGGTGAACGCGGGCCGGCTGTACGTGGACGGCGAGATCGTGGGCTACCGGGAGAAGAACGGCAAGCTCTACGAGATGCACCCGCGCGACGCGGCCAAGCAGCGCCGCGAGATCGGCATGGTGTTCCAGCACTTCAACCTGTTCCCGCACCGGACGGCGCTGGAGAACATCATCGAGGCGCCCACCCAGGTCAAAAAGGTACGCAAGGCGGATGCGATGACCAGGGCGAGGGAACTGCTGGATCGTGTCGGCCTGGCGGACAAGGCGAACGCCTACCCGGCGCAGCTGTCCGGCGGTCAGCAGCAGCGCGTGGCGATCGCCCGCGCGCTGGCCATGGACCCGAAGCTCATGTTGTTCGACGAGCCGACTTCCGCGCTGGACCCGGAGCTGGTCGGGGAGGTGCTGACGGTCATGCGGGAACTCGCCCGATCGGGCATGACGATGGTGGTGGTGACCCACGAGATGGGGTTCGCCCGCGAGGTCGCCGACCAGCTGGTGTTCATGGACGGCGGTGTGGTGGTGGAGGCGGGAGCGCCGCGGCAGCTGCTGGCCGATCCGCGGCACGAGCGCACCAAAGCGTTCCTGTCCCGACTGCTCTGATCCCGGCCGAGAATCCTTCCGCAGACGCCCGCCGACGGTGGCGATGAACCGTCGGCTGGACCGGCTCTGTGATCCGCCGCCACCTGGGCCGAGGTGCGCGATTCGGCGCGGGCAACCGCTCGGCGCGTGGGTGATGGCAGGCAGGGACGGTGCGGTTCGGCCGCGCGAGCAGCAGTTCGGTCGCGACGCCCGGGCAGGCGGTCGCTGGGCTCAGGTATCGGTGCGCAGGGCGAGGCGCAACTGTCCGAGCAGCACCTTGGCCGCCGGGCTCGCGGGGCGGTCGGTGCGCCAGGCCAGCGCGAGTCGCCCACGTGGTTCCGGTTCGACGATGCGGATGGTCCGCACCCCGAATGCCGCGGCCTCCGCGGCGGTGAGCTCGGGTACGACGGCGACACCGAGACCGCGGGCCGCCAAGCGCAGCAGCAACGCGGGCGCCGCCGCCTCGTAGGCGACGGTGGGCTGGAATCCGGCCGCCGCGCAGGCTCGCTCGAAGACGCCGCGGATGCCGGTACCCGGCGTCAGGCAGATCAGCGGACGATCGCGCAGCGCGATGAGCGGCAACTCGGGACCGCAGCCGGGATCCGTCGCCGCGATCGCGGCCACCAGCGCGGTCTCCAGCACTACTTCGATGCCGATGGCAGGATCGAGCTCCGCGCCGGTCAGCCCGATCAGGGCTACGTCCAGCTCACCCCGTCCGAGGGCGGCGAGCATCCGCTCCGAGGTGTCCTCGGTGAGGCTGATGCCGACCTGCGGGTGGTCGTGATGGAAGTCCGCGAGCACGGCGGCGACGTCGAACTCCTCGACCGCCGCCCCCGAGATGAGGCCCATCCGGACTTGACCCCGCAGCAAGCCGGTGAACTCGTCCACCGTGTGAGTGACTCGCTCGGCGGCGGCCAGCGCGGCTCGCGCGTGCGGTAGGACGGCGGCGCCGACTTCGGTCAGGGTGACGCTGCGCCCGCCGCGGTCGAGCAGGGGATGGCCGAGTTCGCGCTCCAATTGGCGGATTTGGGCGCTGAGCCCTGGCTGAGCCAAGTGCAGCCGTGCTGCGGCGCGGGTGAAGCTTCCTTCCTGCGCGACGGTGACGAAGTAGCGCAGCTGGCGCAATTCCATAACTGATCATTATAGGTAGAAGAAGAACTATCTGTTTTACTTCTCCGTGTTGGCGGAGCAGGGTCGAAGCATGGGAAACAACGCCGCACAAACCACGGAAAAACTCGACATCTTCACCGGTCCGGTGTTCCACCCCGGTGACGAGGGCTACGACGCGGAGATCGCCGGCTTCCAAACCGCCTACACGCATCGGCCCGCGCTGGTCGTCGGGGCGGTACACGCCGAGGACGTGCGCGCCGCCGTGGAGTACGCCGGGCGCCACGAGCTGCCGATCGCCGTGCAGGCCACCGGCCACGGGCTGTCCGTCGCCACCGACGGCGGGCTGCTGATCAGCACCCGGCGGATGACGGGCATCCGGATCGACCCGGCCCGCCGGACCGCGTACGTCGGCGCGGGAGTCCGCGCCGGCGCGCTGGTCGAAGCGGCGGCCGAGCACGGCTTGGCGCCGCTGAACGGGTCGTCACCGTCGGTGGGCGTGGTGGGCTATCTGCTCGGCGGCGGCGTCGGCCTGCTGGCGCGCCGGTTCGGCTACGCGGCCGAGCACGTCCGGACGATCGAACTGGTCACCGCCGACGGCCGGGTGCGCACTCTCACACCCGAGGACGACCTGTTCGGCGCCGTACTCGGCAGCGGCGGCAACTTCGGCGTCGTGACGGGGCTGGAGGTCGGTCTGGTGCCGGTGACGACGGTGTACGGCGGACAGCTGGTCTTCGACACGCCGTTGGTCGAGCGGGCGCTGGAGGCGTGGCGGCGGTGGACCGCGACCGTGCCCGACGAAGTGACCTCGACGGTCACCATGCTGGCCTTTCCGGACATCCCGCAGGTGCCCGCGCCACTGCGGGGACGGTACGTCGCCTCGGTCCGGATCGCGTACAACGGGCCCGCCGGGGAAGGAGAACGACTGGTCGCGCCGTTGCGGGCGGTCGGGGAACGCCTGAAGGACGACCTGCGCGCGATGCCGTACACCGAGTCGCACACCATTCACAGCGACCCCGATCATCCGCACGCCTACGCGGCCACCAACGCCTTGCTCGGCGAGTTCACCGGGGAGACGGCCGCGGCTCTGCTTCGCGTCGCGGGCCCGGACTCCGGCGCCGGGGCCGTCGTCGACGTGCGTCATCTCGGTGGCGCGCTGGCCCGGACCGGCGACGCCGGGATCGCGGTGGACCATCGCGACGCGGCGTACATCACGCGGATCATCACCGATCCGGCCGACGCCGCGACCCGGGCGGGAATCCGGGCCGCGCTGACGCCGTGGACGCTCGGTCACAGCCTCAATTTCCTCTACGGCGCTGGCGCCGAAGCGGACGAGGCGCAGACCCGCGCGGGTTATCGGCCGGACACCTACGCCCGGCTGGCCGCGCTCAAGGCTCGGCACGATCCCCACAATCTGTTCCGTTTCAACCGCAACATCCGGCCGGACGCCGGGTGATTCGCCGCCGCCGTGCCCTGGTCGGGCGCGGCGGCAGCATGCTATCTTCGTGATATCACTCTGATATTGGGAGGATGTCATGCAGTTTCGACCCGCGTTCCACGTCAACGGCTTCCTGGTGCTGTTGGGGTGGTTCGTGCTCACGGTCTTGTCCGGCGGCGGTGCGGTGCTCGGTTTCGTCGTGGGCGCCCGGGACGGCAACGCCCTCGCCGTGGGCGGCGCGGTGGCGGCGACCGTCGTGGTCGTCGTCCTGCTGTTGCTCGCGACGGGGCTGACGGTGGTGAACCCGAACGAAGCCAAGGTGGTCCAGTTCTTCGGCCGCTACATCGGCTCGGTGAGCGAGCCGGGCTTCTTCTCGGTGCTCCCGCTGACCGACCGCAAGAGCATCTCGCTGCGCGTGCGCAACTTCGAGACCCAGAAGCTGAAGGTCAACGACGCCGACGGCAACCCGGTGGAGATCGCGGCGGTGGTGGTCTACCGGGTGGTGGACAGCTTCAAGGCCGCCTTCGCCGTCGACGACTACGAGGAGTACGTCGAGACCCAGTCCGAAGCGGCCGTCCGGCACCTGGCCACGACGCACCCGTACGATGCGCACGAGGCCGACACCACCAGCCTGCGCGACGGCGCCGAGGTGGCCGAGGAATTGACCGTCGAACTGCGCGAACGCACCGAGATGGCGGGTATCGAGGTGCTGGAGGCGCGGATCACCCACCTCGCGTACGCGCCCGAGATCGCCCAGGCGATGCTGGTGCGCCAGCAGGCCGCCCAGGTGGTGGCGGCGCGGACCAGGATCGTGGAAGGCGCGGTCGGAATGGTCGGCCTGGCGCTGGAGCGGCTCGCGCAGGAGGGCATGGTGCAGTTGGACGAGGAACGCAAAGCTGCGATGGTGTCGAATCTGCTCGTCGTCCTGTGCGGTGACCGCCCCACCCAGCCCGTCGTCAACGCCGGTTCGCTCTACTCCTGAGGCGGACTGCCCATGGCCGAGCGCAAGAAACTGCTGCTACGCCTGGACCCGGCCGTCCACGACGCCATCGCGAAGTGGGCGGCCGACGACCTGCGCAGTATCAACGCCCAGATCGAGTACGCGCTGCGTCTGGCGCTGGAGCAGGCGGGGCGCAAACCGAAGTCGCAGTGACACGACCTCGATACCGATCAGAGATGGCGCCCCGGCCCGAGGGCGCGAAGACTGCAAGGTGTCAGCAAATGTCCGGCCATCGGCACCGAGAGGGGAAATGATGACCACGGTCGTGCACATCGACGACACCGTCCGCGATTACGAGACGTGGAAGCCCGCGTTCGACGGACTGGTGCAGTTCTACACCGAGGCCGGAGCCCGCAACTGCCGGGTGGCGCGGTTCACGCACAACCCCAACCGGGTGCTCATCGAACTGGACTTCGACACCATGGCAAAGGCCGAAGCCTTCCGGGACGGCCTGCACAAGCTGATCGACCTGCCGCGGACGCAGATGCTGCTGGTCAGCCACGAGGTATCCCTCCTCGAGCTGGTCGACGACCGCCGCCTCACGGCCCCGGCTTCCTCGTGACGAAGATGGCCGTACCGGGGAACAGCTCGCCGCGCAGCGGACTCCACTGCCCCCATTCGCGCTCGAGCCACTCCGGCCATTCCGGTTCGACGATGTCCTCCACCACCAGCCCCGCCGCGACGATCTCCCGGACCCGGTCGCCGATGGTGCGGTGGTGCTCGACGTAGACGGGCACGTCGTCGCCGTCGACCTCGACGTAAGGCGTGCGGTCGAAGTAGGGGATGGTGGCGGTCAGCCCCGCCGGGCCGGGATCGTCCGGGAAAATCCAGCGCATCGGGTGGTTCACGGAGAAGACCCAGCGTCCGCCCGGCCGCAGCACGCGCGCCACCTCGCGCATCACCAACCCCGAATCCGCGACGAACGGCACCGCGCCGAACGCCGAGCAGGCCAGATCGAACGACGCGTCCGCGAACGGAAGGGCCTCGGCGTCCGCCTGCACCAGCGGCACCCGCGGTCCGCCGCGCGCCATCACCGCCGCACCCCGCTCCAGCATGCCGCGCGACAGATCGAGCCCGACCGGATGCGCGCCCTGTCCCGCCAGCCAGCGCGAGCACGGAGCGGAGCCGCAGCCGATCTCCAACACCCGCTTGCCGGAGAGGTCCCCGAGGAATCGCATGTCTCCCTCGTGGAGACCCTCGGGGCACCAGACGAACTCGCCGCCGGGGGAGTCCACGCCGAGGAAATCCGCGTGCGCCTCGTGGTATTCGGCGGCATCGGCGTCCCACCACCGCCGGCTGGCCACCCTGCTGGCCGCGGATCCGATCCTGGTCCGCGCCGTGCCCGCGGTTCCGAGCAGTACGTTTGCTTGCGCATGGCGATCTTCCGACACGCCGATCAGACTATCGGCGTGGCGACCCGACGGTTTGCCCGCCCGGACCGAGGTCGCGTACGCTGAACGCGCGAGTGTCTTCCGTACAACCGTACCGGAGTTCAACCCGTGCTGAGTTTCACGCGCGTCGCGTGCGGTACGTTCCTAAGTGTCCGTCTTCACACCTCGCGGTGAGATCGCAGCGTACCGAAAGTTCCAATGTCCGCAACCGACCACAATCCGTCCGGAGCAAACCGACATATGCCCACCACCGTCACCTCGCCGCAGGTAGCCGTCAACGACATCGGCTCCGCCGAGGATTTCCTCGCCGCCATCGACGCCACGATCAAGTACTTCAACGACGGCGACATCGTCGAAGGAACCATCGTCAAGGTCGATCGTGACGAGGTCCTGCTCGACATCGGTTACAAGACCGAAGGCGTCATCCCCTCTCGCGAACTCTCCATCAAGCACGACGTCGACCCCAACGAGGTCGTTTCCGTGGGCGATGAGGTCGAGGCCCTTGTTCTCACCAAGGAGGACAAGGAAGGCCGCCTGATCCTGTCGAAGAAGCGGGCGCAGTACGAGCGTGCGTGGGGCACCATCGAGGAGCTCAAGGAGAAGGACGAGGCCGTCAAGGGCACCGTCATCGAGGTCGTCAAGGGCGGCCTGATCCTCGACATCGGCCTGCGCGGCTTCCTGCCCGCGTCGCTGGTCGAGATGCGGCGGGTCCGTGATCTCCAGCCGTACGTCGGCAAGGAGATCGAGGCCAAGATCATCGAGCTGGACAAGAACCGCAACAACGTGGTGCTGTCCCGCCGCGCCTGGCTGGAGCAGACCCAGTCCGAGGTCCGTAGCGAGTTCCTGCACCAGCTGCAGAAGGGCCAGGTCCGCAAGGGTGTGGTCTCCTCGATCGTCAACTTCGGCGCCTTCGTCGACTTGGGCGGCGTGGACGGTCTGGTGCACGTCTCCGAGCTGTCCTGGAAGCACATCGACCACCCGTCCGAGGTCGTCGAGGTGGGCAACGAGGTCACCGTCGAGGTGCTCGACGTCGACCTGGACCGCGAGCGTGTCTCGCTGTCGCTCAAGGCGACCCAGGAAGACCCGTGGCGTCAGTTCGCCCGCACCCACGCGATCGGCCAGATCGTGCCGGGCAAGGTCACCAAGCTCGTTCCGTTCGGCGCGTTCGTCCGCGTCGAGGAGGGCATCGAGGGCCTGGTGCACATCTCCGAGCTGGCCGAGCGCCACGTCGAGGTGCCGGACCAGGTCGTGGCCGTCGGCGACGACGCGATGGTCAAGGTCATCGACATCGACCTGGAGCGTCGCCGGATCTCGCTGAGCCTCAAGCAGGCCAACGAGGACTACCACGCCGAGTTCGACCCGTCGAAGTACGGCATGGCCGACAGCTACGACGAGCAGGGCAATTACATCTTCCCCGAGGGCTTCGACCCCGACACCAACGAGTGGCTCGAGGGCTTCGACAAGCAGCGCGAGGAGTGGGAAGGCCGCTACGCCGAGGCGGAGCGTCGCCACAAGATGCACACCGCGCAGATGGAGAAGATGGCGGCCGACGCCGCGGCCGAGGCCGCGAACGGCGGTGGCGCGTCGAACTACTCCTCCGAGAGCGGTTCGCAGTCCTCCGCCAGCCAGGCCGAGCCCGCCGGTGGTTCGCTGGCCAGCGACGCCCAGCTGGCGGCGCTGCGGGAGAAGCTGTCCGGCAACGCCTGATAGGCAATAGTTCGAACGACTGTGCCCCAACCCTCATTCGGTTGGGGCACAGTCGTTTTCGTTGAGCGCGTTTTCAGACCTGCCCGGTGCGCGAGGTCTTCGTGGTACCGCCGCGTTCGACTTGTGGCGGGTGCGTGGGCCGCCGTGCGGCCTCGTGCGGCGCCATCATCTGAGCCGTGGTGAGCGCGACGACCTGTATCTGCTCGAGCCGCAACCCGCGCGACGCCAACCGCGCGATGACGCCGAGTCGATGCTCGGGCAATCCGGGGCGGATCACCAGCGGGTCCTTCCCCGGACGCCGCAAGACGTACGTTCGGCGTTCGGTGTCGTACTGGACCGGGATGCCGTCCCGGATGGCTCGGTACGCATCCAAGTCCAAATCGCTGTGCCGGACCGGATCGATCATCAGCGACTCGACCATTTGGTCCGCCTGCCGCAGCCACGGCTCCTGGTCCGACGGATCCAAGTGCTCGATCCGCTGGGCCACACGCCACCGGTAATCCTGCGCAGCGGGGCGCAGCAGGGACCGGTGCCGGTCGATTTCCGCCGCGAAGGCCACGAGTTCTTCGTGGTCCACGGCGCGTCGGTCGGGCGTCGAAGCTTTGACGTCGGGCATGGGGACCCCTATCTCTCCGGTTGCGGGTTACTTTGTGTGGCAACCGGATCGACGTCCGACACTTCGTATTGTGCCGGAGGGGTCCGACAGGAACCGCGTGCCCGGCACCGGTCCCGATGGTTCAGCTCTTGCCAGCGCGCCGTGGGTCGATGATCGGGCCGGGCGTGGGCATGTTCAGCGGTCGGGTACGCGACAGCGGCGGTGCGCGCAGGGCGCCGGTGAGCCCATTCGCACGCTGCCGACCCCGTCTCGGCAGCCGCGCTCGGTCAGCGTTCGCGCGGCCACCTGGCTGAGGCCACGTCCCGCAGGAGTGGCAATCGTGGTGGAGCGCGGCTTCCTGCCTGATGCGTCCGCTCAGTAGCCGACGGTGAAGCGGCGCTGGACGAAGCGCGGCAGTTCGGCTTCGTCGAGCAGGGCGACGGCCACGTCTTCCGCGGAGATGTCCGTGCCGCCGACCAGGAGTTGATCACCGCCGATCCGGAAGCGGCCGGTGCGCTCGCCGGGATTGATCCGCCCGGAGGAGGGGCTCAGGTAGGTCCACTTGCGGTTGGACAGCCGATAGATGTTCAAGGCGTCGCGTAATGCGCGTACGACGCGGGCGTATTCCGCGGGCACATCGAGCACCTCGGTGAGGGTGCGGGTGAACTCGTCTCCCGTGTCCAGCAGTTGGATGCCGGGCGCCACCTCGAGGCTGCCCGCCCCGCCCACCGCGATCAGGCGTACGCGCGGGTGCCGGTCGAGCGCGGCGACCATCGCCCGCGCGCCCACCACGAAATCGTCGGCCCTGGCGATGGTGTCGGCAATGCCGTGCCCGGCGTTCACGGCGCTCACGACGACGTCGCGTCCGGCGATCGCCTCGGCGATGCTGTCGGCGTCGAGCCAGTCGGCCACCGCCCACCCCTCGTCCCCGCGCCGGGCCGGAAATCGCGCCGCATCGCGGGTGAAAGCGGTGACCCGATGTCCCCGGCGCAGCGCTTCGGTGACGACGCGCGAACCGATGATGCCGGTAGCCCCGAACACACCGATATCCATGCTCACTCCTTAACGCTATTCAGTTACTGCACGGCGTTCAGTAAAGATACGGCAGATAGTAGCCGAACGCTGTAGGGTGTCAACCGTGACCGAGATCGTGAGAAGTCGCCGGGAGCGCCTGCGCGCCCAGACGCTGGAGGACATCGAGACGATCGCGATGCGGCTGCTGGCCGAGGGTGGCCCCGACGCGGTCTCGCTGCGGGCCATCGCTCGCGAGATGGGGATGACGGCGGGCGCGATCTACGGTTACTTCCCCACGCGCGACGACCTGATCTCCACCCTCATCTCGAACGTCTACACCGCTTTGGTGGACCGGCTGGAAGCGGCGCGCGACGCCGTTCCGCTCGACGACCCGGCCGGGCGCATCGTTGCCTGGGCCGAGACCGTGCGCGCATGGGCGGTCGAGCGGCCCGCCGAATTCCGGCTCATCTACGGCGACCCGGTCGCCGGTTATCGGCCGCCGCCGGGCGGTGCCGCCGCCGCGGCCGAATTGCGTGCCTGCACGGGCCTGGTCGGTCTCGCAGCCGCCGCGTGGCCACGGGCCGCGGCGACGCAGTCCGCGCAGGACTGCGCGTGGTCCGACTTCGACGCGGGCTTGGCCGAGCATGTCCGGTCCGAGTTCCCGGAGTTGCCTCCCGACGCGCTCGCTCTCGCACTGCGCATGTGGGGCCGGATGCACGGACCGATCGCACTCGAGGTGTACGGCCACCTGCGTCCGCAATCCCAGGACCCGGCAAAGCTTTTCCGCGTCGAGATGCGCGATCTGGTTCGCTCCCTCGGCTTGTGGGACCCGAAATAGCGCATCACCAGGCTCGGATCGGAATCCGCCGCCGTCGCGACGGCCCGGGTGGTCGTGCGTTCGTAGCCGCTTTCCGCGACCGGTCGCCCGCGGCCGCCAGGATCTGCTCCTCGGTATTCCGGAGGGCTGAGCATGGCGATCTTCCACGGGGTGGGCGGAGCCTACCGGCTCAACACCGCGCTCGGATTGCCGAATCCGCCGCGGCAGTGGCATGCGAGCGCGTAACCCGGTCCGGATGGTTAGCCAGAAGTGCGCCAACGCCGAGAATTCGCAACGTATCCGGCGTTGACGAATGCGTTATGGGTTCGGAGAAATAGCAAGAATCCCGTGACTGACGCGTACGGGTGCGTGCTATGAGTTGTGCTGGGGGAAGGTGGGTGGAATCCATCGGCGGGTTCGGCGCGGTTTTCCTGGTGTTCCGGTGACTGCCACGAAATGGAAACGGCGCGGATTGTCTCCCGTGGCGTCGGCGGGCTTCGCGAGGTCCGGCGCATCGCTGGAAGGCGGGCAGTATTCGAAGTTCGCTGCGTCTGTGGACCGCTCCGAGTTTCTTCTCGGGAGCGACGATGTTTCGCCGACAGGCGGCACAGAGTTCCGCCGGAACCGGTCCGTCGGCGTTCGTTCTTGCATCTGTACTTACATTCGGCGGTGCCGACGTCTTGTCCCGCCGACAGTATGCGCTGGGAGCGCGCAAAACAGTGGCCCAGCCTTGGCGAGAGGCTGGGCCACTTCGAACTCGGGTTCAGCTTGCGGTAGCAGGTACCCACCGGACCGCGGGTGCGGCCGGACGGTTCCGCATGGCAGCGAAACTGTGCCGCGCGGGACTGATGAACGCGGTGAACCAAGAGCGGCGGTGCTCGGCGAGCGCCGCCGCGACAGCGGGGATCTGAATGCAGTGCACTCGCCCCGCCATGCCCAGGCGGTGGCGACCCGTCTGGTTGATTCTGGTGCCCAATGGTGTTCCTTTGCTTCGCTGGTGTCGGCCTGGATCGCCACGGCGAAGATTAGCGGAACGAAAGTGCCCGGCAGCGTATTTTGCCCGAGTAATTGCCCCGGCGTGTCGGAAAGTCGCCGCCGCGCAACGGCAAACATCCGGAATTGTTGCGAATCGGTCTCGGCGTTGTCACGGAACGGGCAAATGGCGCCCCGAGTGGTGGAATGCGCGAGCCCATCGGGTAATCGACCGGATCGGCTCCGTGGCCGCGGTGGACGGGATCGGGGCGGCGGACGCCCGCGCCCGGTCCGGATGCGAGACTGGTCGAATGTTACGAATCGGCCTCACCGGAGGCATGGGAGCGGGGAAGTCGACGGTGGCCCGGGCGCTCGCCGACCTCGGCGCGGTGGTCATCGATTCCGACCTGATCGCCCGCGAGGTGGTCGAGCCGGGCACCGAGGGCCTGGCCGCGCTGGTGGAGGCGTTCGGCGCCGACATCCTCGCCGCGGACGGCAGCCTCGATCGACCGGCCCTGGCGGCCAAGGCATTCGGTGACGACGCGGCGCGCGCGAAATTGAACGCGATCACCCATCCGCTCGTCGGTAAACGCACGGCGGAATTGATCGCCGCCGCGCCCGCCGACGCCGTTGTGGTGCAGGATATTCCGCTTCTGGTGGAAAACGGTCTGGCCCCGCTGATGAATCTCGTGCTCATTGTCGACGTCGATGCCGAAACGCGTATTCGCCGTCTGGTGGAATTCCGTGGCGTCGGCGAAGCCGATGCGCGCGCACGTATTTCCGCGCAGGCCACCGACGACCAGCGCCGGGCCGTTGCCGATGTATTGCTGGACAACAGCGGCGCGCCGGGTGAGGTCGAGGCCGAGGTGCGTCGGCTGTGGGACGAGCGGCTGCTGCCGTTCGAGCGGAACCTGCGTGCCGGGACGCCCGCTCGCCGCGGCGACATCCGGCTCGTGCCCGCCGATCCGGACTGGCCCGCGCAGGCGCAACGGCTGATCGCCCGGTTGTGGGTGGCGTGCGGCGGCGCCGCGTCCCGGATCGATCACATCGGTTCCACCTCGGTGCCGGGGTTGCCGGCCAAGGATGTCATCGATCTGCAGATCACGGTCGCAGATCTGGCCGCCGCCGACGGCTTGCGCGACGCCCTCGGTGCGGCGGGATTCCCCGTGCGGCCGGAGAACACCCAGGACAATCCCAAGCCGACGCCGCAGGACCCTGCGGGTGTGGACGTCACGCTGTGGACCAAGCGCTTTCATCAGAGCGCCGACCCCGGCCGGTTGGCCAACGTGCACGTGCGCGTCGACGGTTCGCCCGGCCAGCAGTACGCGCTGCTGCTGCGGGACTGGCTGCGCGCCGACGCCGAGGCCCGCGCGGAGTATGTGGCCGTCAAGCGCGAGGGCGAAGCCAAGGCGGCCGGGCTGAGCGGCGCGGAGGCGACCGCGGCTTACCTCGGGGTCAAGGAGCCGTGGTTCGACGCCGCATATCCCCGGGCTCTCGCCTGGCGCGACTCGTCGGCGCCCTAGCGGCCGACGGGTGTGCCACACCGCTTCGGTTACAGCCAGGTCAAGGTGATGTCCATGGTTTCCAGCCAGCCCTCGAAGGTGTGGCCGTTGGCGGCGATGCCGTCGATGGCGGCGGTCGCGTGCTGCACGGCGGCCTCGGCGTCGGCGAGGCTGATCAGTCCGGCGGCGTGGGCGGCGATCAGCTCGTCGACGTCGAGCAGCTGGGTGTCGCGCGTGGAGCGCACGACGATGTCGAGGTAGTGATCGACGGACTTCCACTTCTTCGGGGCGACCGCCGTGAAATCACCGATGTCGAGGTAGAAGTCCTGGTCGCGCCGATGCGCCGGAAGATAGTGGAAGATCGTCGCGCGCAGGTGCAGCTTGGGCAGCAACCACGACTCGATGTAGTGGAACTGCGGATGATCCGAGGTGCGGGCCATGTACAGCCCCCACGGCTCGACGTGGTATTTCTCCACCGGGCGCACGAAGCCTTTCGGATCCGTGTTCGTCAGATCCGCGATGTTGAAGTACTCGACTTTGGGCCGGTGCACGTCGACGATGGGTGCCTGCGTCATGCATCAAGGATCTACCGCCGTTCTCGACGCGTCGAGCCGGGGCAGTAATCCGCGGGCTACATCCAGGTGAGGACGATGCCGTGGGTGGCAAGCCAGCTCTCCACGCGGTGCTCGTGCGCGGCGAGCCCGTCCAGCACGGCCGTGGCCCGCTCGAAGGCCCGGTGCGCCTGCGCCGTGTCGACCAGCCCGGCGGCATGTGCGGCGAGCAGCTCGTCGACCCCGAGCAGTTCGGCGGTGCGCCCGCGGCGCACGGCGATGGACAAGTACCCGTCCACCGCCTTCCAGCGCTTCTGGCCGACGCGGGTGAACTCCCCGACGTCGAGGCGATAGACCGGTTCCCGGTGGTGTGCCGGGTTGGTCCGCGCCAGCGTCGCGCGCAGTGAGAGGTGGGGCAGCAACCAAGATTCGAGGTAGTGCGGATCCGGTCCGCCGACCCGGCGGGCCATGTACAGGCCCCACGGCTCGGCGTGGAAACGATCGACCGGCCGGATGAAGCCCTTGGCGTCGGTATTGGTGAGTTCGGCCAGATTGAAGAACTCCACCCTCGGCCGGTGCGGCGCCGGTGCGGCCGCGGGGATCGGCCCCGGTGGGGCGGCCGTGGCGGCGCCGGTGACGGAGGGAACCACCGCACGGATATCTCTGGCGACGTACCCGGCGAGGCCGGTCACGGCCGGCACGGCGACGAGCAATGGAATCAGACCGCTCATGGCTTTGTCCTTCACCACGTCCGAACAACCAGATCAGGTTACACCTGGCGCGGGGTCGCCGCGCGGTTCGCGATAAGGTGTTCGCCAACACGAAACCTGTTGCTGCAACGGACATTTCGGACAGGTAACCATCCGCTCGCAGTGGCCTCGGCGCGGTTGTGCGATGCGCAGGCGTCCCACGCGTTCCCGCGGCCGTCCGCGGTAACTGTCCGGGCCCCGAGGGTGATCGCGTGCACGCCTGCGCGTGTTCGGCGAAAGTGTTGCGGGGCGGTTGTTTTCGATATACCCCTGTTGGCTTTCGCGCATTCCTCATTGCCTGCGGCGGCCGCCCCGGGCCGGGTCGGCTCGCCGTTCCGAGGCGCCTTCGGAAGTAGCGGGGCGGCTCGGCGGCGCACCGCGCCGCCTTCTCGGCACCGCGAGATACCGCCGCCTCGACGTGATCAGGCTCACAGTGGCGGTTACTCGGTCGGTGCCGGTAGGTGACCGTCCGACTGCACCCGGGAACCTGTCGGTGGGTGGGCCTAGGCTGGTGAGCATGGCATTCGCAACCGAGATTCCGGCGGAGGGCTTCGAGGACAGGGCGGCCGAGCAGCCGCTCGCGCACTCGGAGTTCCGCCCCGTCGGCGAGATCGAGCGCGTCGGCGGCCGGTTCGAGGTGGTCAGCGAACATCAGCCGGCGGGCGACCAGCCGGCCGCGATCGCCGAGCTGGAGCGCAGGCTCAAAGCGGGGGAGCGCGACGTGGTGCTGCTCGGCGCCACCGGCACGGGAAAGTCGGCCACCACGGCCTGGCTGATCGAGCGGTTGCAGCGGCCGACGCTGGTGATGGCGCCGAACAAGACGCTCGCCGCCCAGCTGGCCAACGAATTGCGCGAGATGCTGCCCAACAACGCCGTCGAGTACTTCGTCTCCTACTACGACTACTACCAACCCGAGGCGTATATCGCGCAGACCGACACCTACATCGAGAAGGACAGCTCGATCAACGACGACGTCGAGCGGTTGCGCCATTCGGCGACCTCCAGCCTGCTGTCCCGGCGCGACGTGGTGGTGGTCGCCTCGGTGTCGTGCATCTACGGCCTCGGCACGCCGCAGTCGTATCTCGACCGCTCCGTGCAACTGGAGGTCGGCACGGAGATCGACCGGGACGCGCTGCTGCGGCTGCTGGTCGACGTGCAGTACACCCGCAACGACATGGCGTTCACCCGCGGCTCGTTCCGGGTGCGCGGCGACACGGTGGAGATCATTCCGTCCTATGAGGAACTCGCCGTCCGCATCGAGTTCTTCGGCGACGAGATCGAGGCGTTGTACTACCTGCACCCGCTCACCGGCGACGTGGTCCGCCAGGTCGACATGGTGCGGATCTTCCCCGCCACCCACTACGTGGCGGGGCCGGAGCGGATGGAGCGCGCGGTGCGCGACATCGAGGCCGAACTGGAGGATCGGCTCGCCGAGCTGGAACGGCAGGGCAAACTGCTGGAGGCGCAGCGGCTCCGCATGCGCACCCAGTACGACTTGGAGATGATCCGCCAGGTCGGGTTCTGCTCCGGCATCGAGAACTACTCGCGCCACATCGACGGCCGTCCGGCCGGTTCGGCGCCCGCGACGCTGCTGGACTACTTCCCGGAGGACTTCCTGCTGGTCATCGACGAGTCGCACAACACAGTGCCGCAGATCGGCGGGATGTACGAAGGCGACATGTCCCGCAAGCGCAACCTGGTGGAGTACGGCTTCCGGTTGCCGTCCGCGGTGGACAACCGTCCGCTGACGTGGGAGGAATTCGCCGACCGGATCGGGCAGACGGTGTACCTGTCGGCCACGCCGGGTCCGTACGAGCTCGGGCAGACCGGCGGTGAGGTGGTCGAGCAGGTCATCCGGCCGACCGGCCTGGTGGACCCCAAGGTGGTGGTGAAGCCGACGAAGGGGCAGATCGACGATCTGATCCACGAGATCAGGGGCCGCACCGAGCGCGACGAGCGGGTCCTGGTCACCACGCTGACCAAGAAGATGGCCGAGGATCTCACCGACTACCTGCTCGGGCTGGGCGTGCGGGTGCGTTACCTGCACTCCGAGATCGACACCCTGCGCCGCGTCGAGCTGCTGCGGCAGCTGCGGCTCGGCGAATACGACGTGCTCGTGGGCATCAACTTGCTGCGCGAAGGTCTCGATCTACCCGAGGTGTCGCTGGTGGCGATCCTCGACGCGGACAAGGAAGGTTTCCTCCGCAGTACCACCGCGCTGATCCAGACCATCGGCCGCGCGGCGCGCAACGTCTCCGGCGAAGTGCACATGTACGCGGACAAGATCACCGACTCCATGCAGTACGCCATCGACGAGACCGAGCGCCGCCGCGCGAAACAGATCGCCTACAACGAGCAGATGGGGATCGATCCGCAGCCGCTGCGCAAGAAGATCGCCGACATCCTCGACCAGGTGTACCGCGAGGCCGACGAGACCGAGGTCGAGGTCGGCGGCTCCGGGCGCAACGCCAGCCGCGGCAGGCGGGCGCAAGGCGAGCCCGGACGGGCGGTGAGCGCGGGTGTCTACGAGGGCCGCGACGTCAAGTCGATGCCGCGCGCCGAACTCGCCGATCTCGTCAAAGAACTCACCGCGCAGATGATGAACGCGGCTCGCGAGTTGCAGTTCGAGCTCGCCGGGCGGTTGCGCGACGAGATCGCGGATCTGAAGAAGGAACTGCGCGGCATGGACGCCGCCGGGTTGAGTTGACCCGGGGCGCGCCTCCGCCTCCGCGGGCCGTCCCTCGAACGACCGCGGAGGCAGCCGAGCCGTCAGGCCTGGGTGGCCAGCCATTCGTTCACCCGGCGCTCGGCCTCTTCGCGCGAGACATCCTCCACCTTGGTGAGCACCGCCCAGCGGTGGCCGAAGGGATCGATCACCACGCCGAATCGGTCGCCGGTCACGAAGGTCTGCGGCTCCTCGACCTTGCGAGCGCCGTGTTCGACGGCGCGCCGCACCACCGCGTCGACATCGGGGCAGTAGTGCACGATCGAGGTGTGCACCCACTCGCCGTTCGGCGCCAGCACGCCGTTGTCCGGGATGGGCATCCCCAGCTGCAGGGTCGAGTCGCCGATCTTCAGTTCCGCGTGTGCCGGCTGACCGTCGGGCAGGTCGTTGCGAGTGATCACCTCGGCCTCGAAAACGGCGGTGTAGAAATCGATCGCCTTGTTGCCGTCACCGACCGCGAGAAAACAGGTGATCGAGTGGTAGCCCTCGGCGATGGGATTCACTGTGTTCGTCATGGCCTCTACTTTTGCCGGTCGCGGCCGGCGGGTCTTGTAAGAAAGCGACATCGTGCCACGTAGCGCCGAACCCGCCGCCGAGCCGCCACGGGCCCGCAATCCCCTCGCGCCCGGCGACACCAAGGGAATCCTGCATCCGGACGAGCAGGCGAAGCACCGGTCCCTGGTCCGCGTGCCGCCGGGATCCGCGGTCGACCGCTACGTCGAGTGGTACTGGGCGGTGCGCTGGGACCTGCGCGGCAGGCCGCCGTATCGGGCGGAGGTGCTGTCGTACCCGAGCGTGAACGTCACCTTCGAACGGTCCGAGTCGCGAACCGGCGGATTCGTCAACGGTGTGGTCACCACGAAATTCATCCGCGAACTCGGCGGGCTCGGCGAGACGTTCGGAATCCGTTTCCGTGCGGGTGGATTCGGCGCGTTCACCGGCGTGGACGTCGGCTCGTTGCGCGACCGCGCGGTGCCCGTTGCCGACGTGCTGCCCGAAGGCGAGCGCCTGACCGAGCGGGTGCTCGACGCGCCGACGATCGAACAGCGCTGCCGCGTCGTCGAGGAGTACCTCGCGGACCGTCCCGTGGCCGAGGACCCGACCTACCGGCTGGTGCTGCGCATCGTCGATGCCATGGCCACCGACCAGGAGCTGACCAGGGTCGATCAGCTCGCCGAGCGGTTCGGCGTGCCCACCCGCACGCTGCAGCGCATGTTCCGCCGGTATGTCGGCGCCGGACCGAAATGGGTGCTGCGGCGTTACCGGTTGCAGGACGGCGCCGCACTGCTCGCGAAGGGCCGTACCGAAGACCTCGCCGCGTTGGCCGCGGATCTCGGATATTTCGACCAAGCGCACTTCTCGCGTGAGTTCACCACGGAAGTGGGTATGGCTCCCCTGGAATATGCCAAGAATTCGCTCCGTTTCCGCAACGAAGTCACCGCCAAGGTCATGCCGACGAGGACATAGTTGCCCGACAGCGACGAGGAGCCGGACATGGATGTCGTGGTGTTGATCGGACGCGTGTTGTTCGCGATGCTGTTCCTGACCTCGGCCCTCGGCCATTTCACCCGCACCGAAGCGATGGCCGGGTATGCGCACAGCAAAGGGGTGCCGATGGCCAAGGCCGCCGTGCTCGGATCCGGCGTGCTGTTCGCGCTCGGCGGCCTGAGCGTGCTGCTGGGCATCTGGGCCGACCTCGGGTCGCTACTACTCGCCCTCGGTCTGCTGCCGACCGCTGTCGTGATGCACCGGTTCTGGCAGGAGACCGATCCGGAGAGCAAGCAGACCGAGCTGATCCAGTTCAGCAAGGACGTGGCCCTCGCGGGCGCCGCGCTGATGTTGTTCGCGTTCTTCGCCCACGTCGACGAACTCGGATCGACCATCACCGGGCCGCTTTTCGACCTCTAGGCGCGCGGCCGCGCGCTAATTCTGCGCATCCTTTTCGCCGCAGGAAGGCGAAGCCATAGACAGCGCAGGAGCGATTCACGGCATATTTTTGGCAAACGATCGGCAATGGCCGTGGCGGCACGGCGTTGCGGACCCGATCGGCCCGTTCGGTGCGCGTCGATTCAGGTGCGGAACGGCCGCCCTTCGTGTGACGGACCTGGCTCTGTGATGAATATCCCAGCCTCGCAATGGAGTTCGAAGCGGTTGTGGCACTTCACAGGTTTAGTTCCGTGGAATTGCGTCCGCCCTGGTTGGTCCGGCCTTTCTCACATTCCCTGGCGAATCCGCGGCGGGAATGGCCGAGCACCCCCGGTGTGATGTCTTGCGATTTCTGAAATTTCCGTACCGTTTGCCGCTATGGTCGACCCCAGTCGCCGCGCCGACGCCCCGGTCGCCCCGGAACGAACCCGCGCGCGGCACCGACCCACCGCATAGTTGGAGGAGAGAATGACCGCCTACCGGACCATTGTCGTCGGTACCGATGGCTCGGACTCGTCGTATGTCGCCGTCGAGAAGGCAGGCGCTCTGGCCGGCGTGTCCGGCGCGACGCTGATCGTGGCCTGCGCGTACTACCCGACCGACGACCGGGATGTCGCCGCCGCGGCCGACGTGCTCAAGGAGGAGGCCTACCAGGTCCGCGGTTCCGCGCCGACAAACGAGATCCTGCGCATCGCCCGGGACAAGGCGATCGCGGCGGGTGCGGCCGACATCGTCGAGCGCGCCATCGTCGGCGAGCCGGTGGAGTCGCTGCTGGCGCTGGTCAAGGAGGTCGACGCCGACCTGCTGGTCGTCGGCAACCGGGGGCTGAACACGCTGGCCGGGCGGCTGCTCGGTTCGGTGCCCTCCGACGTGGCGCGCAAGTCCCGCTCCGACGTCCTGATCGTGCACACCGTGCGCTGAGTTCCGCGACGGTCGAAGGCTCCGTGTTCTCGCCGAGTGCGAGATGGCACGGAGCCTTTCGTCGTCTGCGCGCGTGGCGGCCGATCAGTGCAGCCGGTCGAGCACGCCGGGCAGGTCCGCACTGTGCACCACGCCGAGCCGCTGCGTCGCGCGGGTCAGCGCGACGTACAGGTCGTTGAGCCCCCGCGGTGATTCGTCCAGGATGGCCTGCGGTTCCACCAAGTAGACCGCGTCGAACTCCAAGCCCTTCACGTCGTGCACGGTCAGCACTCGAACGGCCTGGCCCGCGAGGTCGGCCAGGCCGGCCACCAGCGCCTGCGGCGCGATCACCGCCGTGGTGCCCGGCCCGGTCTCGGCGGCGACCAGCCGGGCCACCTCGGCGTGCACGTCGACGGGCGCGACTCGGTAGGCACGGGGCGCGACGCCGGTCTCGCGCACCGAGCGGGGCGCGGTCGCTGCCGGATCGATGGCGGCGAGGACGTCGGCGGCGACGTCCATGATCTCCGCGGGCGTGCGGTAGTTCACCGTGAGTTCGGTGAGCTTCCAGCGGGACGCGACGTACGGTTCCAGCATCCGCTGCCAGGAAGACGTGCCCGCCGGGTCGCCGGTCTGCGCGACATCGCCGACCACGGTGACCCACCGGTTCGGAATGCGCCGCATCACCATGCGCCAGGCCATCTCCGACAACTCCTGCGCCTCGTCCACGATCACGTGGCCGTAGGTCCAGGTGCGATCGCCCGCGGCGCGCTCGGCGGTGGTCTCGCGGGTGCGGAAGTCCTGGCGCGCGGCCAGCTGGCTCGCGTCGATCAGGTCGTAGGCCATCAGGATCTCGGGGTCGAGGTCGTCTTCCAGATCCTGGGGCGCGGAGCCGGTGAGGATGTCGAGGGCGTCCTGCGCCTCGGCGATCTGGGCACGCCAGCGGCGGCGGGCGCGTTCGCGTTCCTCGGTGTCGTCCACGCCGAGCAGTTCGGCCAGTTCGTCCAGCAGCGGCGCGTCCGCGGCACTGAACTGTCCGTCGTCCGGCCGCAGCAGCTCGGCGCGGTCGGCGGCGTCCAGCGAGCGCGCGGCCCGGTCCAGCCGTGCGGGGTCGGCGAGCAGGTCGGCCAGCACGTCCTGCGGGGACAGGATCGGCCAGAGCTTCGCGATCGCGGCCTGGATGTGCGGGTCGGCGCGCATCTCGTCGCGGATCTCGGTGAGGTCGGCCGAGCTGAGCAGACTCGGGCCGCCGGACAGGTCGGCGCCCATGGTTTGGGCGAGCTGGTCGGTCAGCGCGTCGATCACCGACGCGGCGAAGATCGGGCGGGCCAGGTTGTGCGGGCGGCGTGAGGATCGGGCGCGCCCGCGGGCCTTGGTGGCGATCTTGCGATCCAGCGTGACCGGATAGCCGTCGAAGCTGAGCCGGATCGGTTCGGCGGGCACTTCCTGCCGGTCGCGCACCGCCTGCTTGAGCACTTCCAGAATGGTCAGCGATCCCTTGATCTCGCCGGCGCGCAGCGAGTCCTCCCGGGCCGCCCGCACCCCTGGGTAGAGATCGCCGATGGTGGACAGCAGCACGCCGGTCTCGCCGAGCGACGGCAGCACCTGCCCGATGTAGTCCAGGAAGGTGGCGTTCGGTCCGATGATCAGCACGCCGCTCTTGGCCAGCTGCTGGCGATAGGTGTAGAGCAGATACGCCGCGCGGTGCAGCGCGACGGCGGTCTTGCCGGTACCCGGGCCGCCCTGTACGACGAGCACGCTCTTGTGTTCGGAGCGGATGATCGCGTCCTGCTCGTGCTGAATGGTCTCGACGATGTCGTTCATGTGGCCGGTGCGGGCGGCGTTGAGCGCGGACAGCAGTGCGCTCTCGCTGCCGACCCCGCCGTCGGCGCCGGTGACTCCGGCCCGGCGCGCGGCCTCGAGATCGAGGTATTCGTCGTTGATCGCGGTGACCTTGCGGTTGCGCGAGCGGATGTGCCTGCGCCGGGTTACGCCGTCCGGCGCCGCGGTGGTGGCCAGGTAGAACGGCCGCGCCAGCGGGGCGCGCCAGTCCAGCAGCAGGCTCTCGTAGTCGTCCTTCTCGTCGAGAATGCCGAGCCTGCCGATATAGCGGTACTCCTCTTGCGCACCGTCGAGATCGATGCGGCCGAAACACAGGCCGTGTTCGGCGGCGTCGTATTTCGCCAGGTCCTCGGTGTAGAGCTGGCTGAAGGACTCTCGCTCGCTGCGGGCCTGCGGAGTGCCGCCGCTCTCCAGCAGCACGGTGCGCAAGCGGTTGCGCGCGTAATCGCGCATCTCGTCGAGCCGCTCGTACAGCACCGACAGGTACGCCTGCTCCTGCTCGGTCTCGCGGGTCCGCTCGGGAGCGCCGTCGTGGGCGGCACGGTCCTGAGTGAGGTCGGGCAAACTGAACTCCTTGTCACCGCGAACAGGCGCGAGCACCGCCCGGCCGGGCAGGCGCACGCACGGAAAGCAGAGTTGTCGAGTCTACTTGGGTTGCGGCGGGCTCGCCCTAAGCCCAGGTCGGGCGCCCCGCGGGGGAACAGCGGCGGGGTTGCCGGACGGTGTGAGGAGCACCGGCGCGAAGTGCTCGACCGCCGGGAACGGGTCGTAGAAGTGGTGCAACAGGTCCTTCCAGCGCTGATATTCCGGCGAGCCGCGGAATCCGACGACGTGATCGTCGATGTGGTCCCATTCCACCCGGAGCAGGTAGCTGCCCGGCGACTCCACCCCGCGCGACAGCGACAGCGACCGGAAGCCGGGCATACTGGCGATGATCGGCCGCGCCGCGGCGAAGGCGGCTTCGAAATCGGCGGCGCGCTCGGGGCGAACCGGCAGCAGGGCGTGTTCGATGATCATGCGCGGGCTCGTCAGGACGCGTGGGTGCTGTTCGGCCTGCGGCCCTTGGTGACGGTGCCTTCCCGTCGCCCGGGCGGTTTGGCCCGGTACATCGCCAGATCCGCGTCGTGCAGCACGGCCTCCGGGCTACGCCGGTCGCCGACCCCGAGTTCGGTGACGCCGATCGAGGCGTTCACCTCGATCCGGTGCCCGCGCGCGATGATCGGCTCGGCCATGGTGGAGCGCAGCCGGTGGACCAGCGCGTCGATGTCGACGCGGCGGGTGCGGCCGGACAGCAGGACCAGGAACTCGTCGCCGCCGAGCCTGCCGACGATGTCGTCGCCGCGCAGCGCGCGCTGCAACCGCTGGGCGACGATCTGCAGCACGGTGTCGCCGATCGCGTGCCCGAGAGTGTCGTTGATCGCCTTGAACCCGTCCAGGTCGATGAACAGCACGGTGGACACCGGCAGCAGTTCCTCGGTGCTGGCCAGCGCGGCGGCCAGCTGGGACAGGATCAGCGAGCGGTTGGCCAGCCCGGTGAGCGAGTCGTGCGTGGCCTGGTATTCCAACTGTCTTCTGCTGGCGCGGAATTCGGTGATGTCGGCGAAGGAGGACACCGCCGACGAACGCGGGTCGCCGGGATTGAGCAGCCTGCTGCTGCCCGACAGCCAGCGGCGCTGGCCGTCCACCCGGTCGACGCCGAAGATGTAACCGGTGATGGTCTCGCCCGTGGCCAGCGTGCGCGCCACCGGATGCCGGCTCGGCGGCAGGGGCTGGGCGTTCGCGTCCAGCAGCACCAGCGGCAGTGACTGGATGGTGCGCCCGATCACCTGGCGGTCGGGCCCCTCGGTGCCGAAGATGCGCTTGGCGGCCGGATTCATCGATTCGATCCGGCCCTCCGGATCGATCACCACGACGCCCTCCTCCAACTGGGAGACCACCGTGGTGAAGTAGTGCTCGGCTCGGCGCTGCGCCGCCTCGGCGTGGCGCTGGGCCGTGAGGTCGTGGATGACCACCTGGTAGGCGAGGCGGTCGTGCCAGGCGGTCAGCACCGACACCGTCTCCACCGGGACGGTGCCGCCGTCCACCCGCATCAAGGTCATCTCGGTGGGGACTGAGGCCGCGCCCGCGGTGGTGAGGGTGCTGATGCGGTCGAGCATGGCGGGAACCGACGCGGGGTGGACGAAGTCGGTCAGCGGGCGGCCGACGATCTCCTCGGCGTCCTCCGCGGCGAGCAGGCGGACCGTCGCCGGGTTGACGTAGACGACCCGGCCGCGCTCGTGCACGCAGATCCCGTCCGGAGTGTGTTCGACCAGGGAGCGGTAGCGCGCGGCCAGCTGTTCGGCGGCGTCGACCGCGGCGGCTAGCTTGTCGTCACCCACTCGAACCCCCGATCATCGACCCCATTATGGCCATTGGAACACGGGATTATTCTGGTATCGACGTGGACAAGATCACACCGTCCACGCTATTGCTTCGATCACAGTACCGGCACGTTCCCGGCCTGGATCCGGCGATCATGGCAGAGACCGGTTGCCGCGTCGAGAAGGGGCGAACCGCTCGAGCGTCCCGGGCGGCCGGCGAAGGAGCGATACATGCCGGGTGCCGACCCGAATACCGCCGCGCGGGTGCCTACTCCGCTGGGGCACGGAAACGAGATGACCATCGCCGGGATCGGCGCGATCACCGGCTACGGATGGGGGCGGGAACGCCTGTGGGACGGCTTGCTCAGCGGCAAGTCCGCGGCCGCCCTGCGCTCGGGCTACGGGCCGGACCGTGACGAGGACGCGTGGGTCGCGCTGGTGCCCGACGGCGGCGACCCGGAGGTGAGCACGAGCCGGTACGGCCGGGCCGTGCACGAGGCGGCGCGGGAGGCCGTCGCGGACGCACGCGACCGCGGCTGGCGGCCCGGCCGCACCGTGGGCCTGCTGCACGCCATCGTGCTGGGGGACGTGGCGAACTGGCGCGACTTCTACCTCGTCGAAGGGGGCAACCGCCGGTCGAGGGAGTACCTGCGGCTGTTGCCCTCGACGCCGGTCTCGATGCTGATGCAGGAATTCGGCTTCCACGGTCCGGCGATGAACGTCTCGGCCGCGTGCAGTTCCGCCAACGTGGCGCTGATCACCGCGAAGCTCTGGCTGGACGCGGGCATGGCCGACGACGTGATCTTCGTCGCGACCGACCTGTCCGCCACCCCGGACATGCTGGCGAGTTTCGTCCGGCTCGGCGCCGCGGTGACCGACGCCGAACCGATGGACGCGTGCCGCCCCTTCCAAGCGGGCAGCCGCGGGTTCAGCATGGGTGAGGCCTCGGTGGCGTTCGTACTGACCCGCTCGGCGGATCGGCCCTACGCCGCGGTGCTCGGCGGCGCGATGTCCAACGACGCCTATCACGTGGTGTCGGTCGATCCGGCGCACGAGCAGATCCTCGAATGCACTCGCCGCGCGCTCGCCGCCGCGGGAGTCGCCGCCGCGGACGTCCGTTACTTCAACGCGCACGGCACCGGGACCCGGCAGTGCGACGCGGCCGAGCACCATCTGATGGAGCAGGTGTTCGCCGACCGCCCGCACATCTACGCGCTGAAACCGCTGGCGGGCCACTGCCAGGGCGCCGCCGCCGCGGTAGAGGTAGCGGCGGCCGCGCTCGCTTATGACCGCGGCATCGTGCCCGCGGCCCCGATCGTCGCGCCCGCGCATCCGCGGTTGCTGGACGGCCCGGTGCCGTTCGAAGGCGGCATCACCGTGAAACTCTCCCTCGGCATGGGCGGCAACAACTCCGCGGTGGTACTCGGCCCCGCCCGACCGTGATGCCCACGGACCGGACGTCATTCGACGGAGGCGTTCGAGCCGCCGGGTCGTTCCCGAGTCCGCAACCCGCCGGTGCGGCCACCGGCCGATGGGGACTTTCGGCCCTGTTCGCGGCACCGCAGGCGGTGCTGGCATGGATCGGGACGGATCGATCTGGAAAGCGGGGCAATGCAGATGGTCTCATCGGGGCTGCGATGCGCATCGGAACAGTGGACGACGGCTGCCGGTCCGGAAGTGGCGGTGACCACGCAAGGGGAGGTGGCCGCCACGGACGTCACGCGGGCGGTGCGCGCCGTCGCTCGTGTGCTGCGCCGACATCATCTCGACGCTCCGGCCCGGGTACGTCTGAGCGCGCCGGCCGACCCGGAGGCGCCGACGGTGGTGCAGGTCGACGTGCGCCATCTCGACGGCGTCATCCGGGCCCAGGTCACCGGGCCGCGCGGGTTCGCGGTGACCTTCGCCGCCGAGCGGCTCGACCGCCGGTTGGCCCGGATGGCCGCGCGGGAGGCGCGGACCTGGCCCGATCCGGCCCGGCCTCCGCTCGCCCGCGCCGGTGCACCGCGTCCGATCGTCCGCCGTAAGCGGTGCGCCCTGTCCACCTGCACGCCGGCCGAAGCGGTGGCGGTGCTGGACGCCATGGATTACGACGCCCACCTGTTCACCGACGCCGACACCGGTGAGGACGCGGTGGTGCACTGGGCGGCGGCGGGTGTGCGGCTCATCCGCCAGCGGGCGACCTTTGCGCCGATCTGGTCGCCGGAGACGGTCCGGAGTACCCCGCCGATCGTCGTGGACGCCGCACCCGCCGTCTGCCTGGATCCGGTCGAAGCGGCGAATATGTTGTGCCGCAGCGGATTGCCGTTCCTGTTCTGCACCGACCCGAGCAGCGGACGCGGCGGGCTGCTGTACCGCCGCCACGACGGTGATCTGGCGCTCGTGGCGCCCGCCTGATCGCTAAGCCAGCGGTGCGGACCAGTGCACCCTGGTCCCGCCGCTCTCGGTCCGCCCGACCGTGCAGCGGCCCTCGGACA
This sequence comes from Nocardia sp. NPDC004573, assembly GCF_053602135.1. Classification (NCBI taxonomy): domain Bacteria; kingdom Bacillati; phylum Actinomycetota; class Actinomycetes; order Mycobacteriales; family Nocardiaceae; genus Nocardia; species Nocardia sp. NPDC004573. The sequence goes on along the minus strand of NZ_JBSGDA010000021.1, from coordinate 9,488 downwards.
TGGTCGCGCGCTGCGCGAGGTTGGCCAGCCCGCTCGGTGTCACCTCCGCGGGCATCCCGGTGCCGTTGTCCTCGACGAGGACAGTCAGCTCGTCGCCGACGGTGATCTCGACGGCGAGCCGGTTGCCGCCGGAGTGGCGCACGGCGTTGCTGACCGATTCGCGCACCACGGCCTCGGCGTGGTCGGCGAGCTCGTCGCCCACCACCGACAGCGGTCCGGCGAACCGCATACTGGTCCGGAAAACGCCGCCCGCGGTTTGCTGGCGGACGGCGTCCTCCAGCCGCCGCCGCAGCGGATCGCCGCCGTGCAGGTCGAAGATCGACGTGCGGATCTCCTGCACGACCTCCTGCAAACCGTCCATTTCCGCCGAAAGCCGTCGCCGTACTTCGGGATCCTCGGTGCGCGCCGCCGTGGCGCGTAACCCCAGCCCGACCGCGAACAACCGTTGGACGACATGATCGTGCAGATCGCGCGCGATGCGGTCACGGTCGGCCAGCACGTCGAGTTCGCGCATCCTGCGCTGGGTGTCGGCCAATTGCATGGCCAGCGCCGCCTGGTCGGTGAACGCGGCGGTCAGCTCGACCAGCTCGCCGGGGTACGGGGGGCCGTCGGGTGGACGCACGAGGATCAGCACGCCGAGCACGAGGTCCGCGGTCTGCAACGGCAGCACCAGCGCGGGCCCGGCCGCGCCGACCGCGGCGCCGAGATCATCCGGCCCGGCATCGGGCACCTGCACCGGTGCGCGCTGCGTGAACACCGCGCCGGTCGCGGTGCCCGCGACGCGCAGTCGTTCGGGTCCCGGCCCGGGGCCGAACCATTGCGCTACAACGAGTTCGGTGGCTTCGTCGGGTGGCGTCGCGGGCGGCACCACGGCCAGCAGAGCCTGCTCGGAGCCGGTCAGCGCGCGGGCGCGCGCGACCACCTGCGCCAGCACCAGATCCGGCGCCGTTCCGGCGAGGAACTCGGTCGCGATATCGCGGGTCGCCTCGATCCAGGCTTGCCTGGTTCGCGCGGACTCGTACAGCCTGGCGTTCTCGATGGCGATGCCCGCCGCGGCGGCCAGCGCCAGCACGATGGCCTCGTCGTCCTCGGTGAAGGGTTGTCCGCCCGTCTTCTCGGTGAGGTAGAGATTGCCGAAGATCTCCCCGCCGATCCGCACCGGCACCCCCAGGAAGCTGCCCATCGCGGGATGGTTGGCTGGAAACCCTACGGAGGCGGGATGTTCCGACAGGTCGTCCAGCCGGATCGGTCGCGGGTGCGCCAACAACAGTCCGAGTACGCCCTGCCCGGCGGGCGCGCGTCCGATGTGGGTGTGCGTCGTGTCGTCGACGCCCTCGAAGAGGAATTCGACCGGTCGCTCGTCGTGCCCGCGAACACCGAGCGCTCCGTACCGGGCGTCGACCAGGCGGGTGGCGGTGCGCAGAAGGGCGCGCAAGGTGTCGCGGACCGTTGACGGAAGAGGGGTGATGAGGTGCGTCATAAAGGAGTCGGGGAGGCCGGTGGGGTGCGCACAGCGGGCTCAGTGTAATCGGACGCCGGTGCCTGCGGCGCGGATTGTGCACCACGATCAGCGCACGTCGCCGGAGACGCCGGCCCGGGCCCGGTGGCCGGTCCGTCCGGATCCATCACCCGTGTGCACGATGTTCTCCGTCACACGGACGCGGAGTGAAGTCGAACTCATCTCGCCCGCGGCAGCCGGGCGGACCCGCTGCCGGTACCTTGTCGGTGGGATACCGGTTGCCCCGGCAGGCGGTGGCGACGGCGGCCGAGGGGAATGGCCGGCGCTGTCGCGCTGTTGACCAGTGGTGCCGGGAGGGCGATGCTACGAAGGCGTCCTGGCCTGTTTCCCGGCCCCATCCGTACCGTCCGCCCGCCGGTGTTCCCGCCATTCGTCGAGGTGACGGGCGGTCCGCGAAACTTGTCGGTGCCCATGCCTAGCATGGCGGCCGGGGGTATGTCTGGACGCCGAACACGAAGGAGAAGGGACGGCCTGTGGCGGAACGCCTCACTGTGCGCGGAGCTCGGGAGCACAACCTCAAGGGTGTCGATCTCGACCTGCCCCGCGACAGCCTCATCGTGTTCACCGGCCTGTCCGGCTCCGGCAAGTCGAGCCTGGCCTTCGACACGATCTTCGCGGAGGGGCAGCGGCGCTACGTCGAGTCGTTGTCGGCGTACGCGCGGCAGTTCCTCGGGCAGATGGACAAGCCCGATGTCGACTTCATCGAGGGCCTGTCGCCCGCGGTGTCCATCGACCAGAAGTCGACCAACCGCAATCCGCGCTCGACCGTGGGCACCATCACCGAGGTCTACGACTACCTGCGGCTGCTCTACGCGCGGGCGGGCACCCCGCACTGTCCGGTGTGCGGCGAGCTGATCGCCAAGCAGTCGCCGCAGCAGATCGTCGACCAGGTGCTGGCCATGGAGGAGGGCATCCGCTTCCAGGTGCTCGCACCGGTGGTGCGCACCCGCAAAGGCGAGTTCGTCGACCTGTTCGACCAGCTCAACACGCAGGGCTACTCCCGCGTGCGGGTCGACGGCGTGGTGTATCCGCTCACCGATCCGCCCAAGCTGAAGAAGCAGGAGAAGCACGACGTCGAGGTCGTCGTCGACCGGCTGGCGGTCAAGCCGACGTCCAAACAGCGCTTGACCGATTCGATCGAGACCGCACTGCGGCTCGCCGACGGCATCGTGGTCCTCGATTTCGTCGACCGCGACGAGCACGCGCACGACCGGGAGCGCCGTTTCTCCGAGCGTCTCGCCTGCCCGAACGGTCACCCGCTGGACATCGAGGACCTGGAGCCGCGCTCGTTCTCGTTCAACTCGCCCTACGGCGCCTGCCCGGACTGCACCGGCCTCGGCATCCGCAAGGAGGTCGACCCGGAACTGGTGGTGCCCGATCCGGCGCTGAGCCTGAACGAAGGCGCCATCGCGCCGTGGTCGCGCGGGCAGACCGCCGAATACTTCACCCGGCTGTTGTCCGGCTTGGCGGATTCCATCGGTTTCTCCATGGACACCGCGTGGCAGGATCTGCCCCTCAAGGCGCGCAAGGCGGTGCTGGAAGGCAGCGCCGACCAGGTGCATGTGTCCTACACCAACCGCTACGGCCGTAAGCGCTCGTACTACGCGGACTTCGAGGGCGTGATGCCGTTCCTGCAGCGGCGCATGGAGAACACCGAATCCGAGCAGATGAAAGAGCACTACGACGGGTACATGCGCGACATTCCGTGCCCGGTGTGCAACGGCGCCCGGCTGCGCCCGGAAATCCTCGCCGTCACCATCGCCGCGAACGGCGACAAGAAGTCCATCGCCGACGTCAGCGACCTGTCCATCGGCGAATGCTCGGCGTTCCTGAATTCGCTCACCCTCGGCGAGCGCGAAGCCGCCATCGCCGGGCAGGTGCTCAAGGAGGTGCAGGCGCGGCTGGGCTTCCTGCTCGACGTCGGCCTGGAGTACCTCACGCTGTCGCGCGCGGCCGCCACGCTGTCCGGCGGTGAGGCGCAGCGGATCCGGCTCGCCACCCAGATCGGCTCCGGTCTGGTCGGCGTGCTGTACGTACTCGACGAGCCGTCCATCGGCCTGCACCAGCGGGACAATCGCAGGCTCATCGAAACCCTCACGCGCCTGCGCAATCTCGGCAACACGCTGATCGTGGTCGAGCACGACGAGGACACCATCCGCGCCTCGGACTGGGTGGTCGACATCGGCCCCTTCGCCGGCGAGCACGGCGGCACGGTGGTGCACAGCGGGCCCTACGAAGAGCTGCTCACCGATCCGAACTCGCTGACCGGGGCGTACCTGTCGGGCCGCGAGCGAATCGAGGTGCCGCTGGTGCGCCGTCCGGTCTCGAAGAAGCGGCAGCTCACCGTCGTTGGAGCGAACGAGCACAACCTCCAGGGCATCGACGTGGCCTTCCCGCTCGGCGTGCTGACCTCGGTGACCGGCGTCTCCGGCTCGGGCAAGTCGACTCTGGTGAACGACATCCTGGCCACCGTGCTGGCGAACCGGCTCAACGGCGCGCGGCAGGTGCCGGGCAGGCACACCCGGGTCAACGGGCTCGACCACCTGGACAAGCTGGTGCAGGTGGACCAGTCGCCGATCGGCCGCACGCCGCGGTCCAACCCGGCCACCTACACCGGTGTCTTCGACAAGATCCGCACGCTGTTCGCGGCCACCACCGAGGCGAAGGTGCGCGGGTACCAGCCGGGCCGGTTCTCGTTCAACGTCAAGGGCGGTCGGTGTGAGGCCTGCTCCGGTGACGGCACGCTGAAGATCGAGATGAACTTCCTGCCGGATGTCTACGTCCCTTGCGAGGTCTGCCACGGCGCCCGCTACAACCGGGAAACCCTCGAGGTGCACTACAAGGGCAAGACCATCGCCGAAGTGCTGGACATGTCCATCGAGGAGGCGGCCGAGTTCTTCGAGCCGGTCACCTCGATCCACCGTTACCTCAAGACGCTGGTGGACGTGGGGCTCGGCTACGTGCGCCTGGGCCAGAGCGCTCCCACCCTCTCCGGCGGCGAGGCCCAGCGGGTGAAACTCGCCGCCGAGTTGCAGAAGCGGTCCACCGGCCGCACCGTCTACATCCTCGACGAGCCGACCACCGGCCTGCACTTCGAGGACATCCGCAAACTGCTCAACGTCATCAACGGCCTGGTGGACAAGGGCAACACGGTGATCGTCATCGAACACAACCTGGACGTCATCAAGACCTCCGACTGGGTGATCGACATGGGCCCCGAGGGCGGCTCCGGCGGCGGCACCGTCGTGGCGGAAGGCACGCCGGAGGAGGTCGCCGCCGTCGCGCACAGCTACACCGGCCAGTTCCTGAAAGAGGTGCTGGACCAGCCGCCCGCGCCACGGAGCGCTGCGAAGAAGGCTCCGGCGAAGAAGGCCGCCGCGGCGAAGGCCGCCAAGCGTCCGGTGAAGAAGGCCGCGGCGGTCGGCTGATCCGTCGTGCGATGCGGCGCGGTTCGTGTTTGCGCGGACCGCGCCGCTGCTCGCGTCAGCGGTTGGCGATGACGTGGATCAGCTCGGCGAGTTCCTTCGGCTTGGACCACATCGGCCAGTGGCCCGTGGGCAGGTCGACGTATTCGGCGTCGATGCGGGCCAGTTCGGCGAAGAGCGGGGTTTCCCCGTTGTCGCGCAGCTTCTCGACCAGCTCGGCGGTCATGCTGCTGCAGATCACGGTGGTCGGCACCGCCAGCCGGGCGGGCGAGTCGCTCAAGCGCAGCGGGGCGGCCGCGACGGACGCGGGCTGCGGCACCGCGCGCTCGCGAAATCGTGTCAGGACGGCGTCGTCGAGGCCGGCCAAGCTGTTGCCTGAGGCCTCCAGCTCCGGCCAGTCCGGCAGGGTCCACTCGCGTGCGGCGACGTCCAGTGCGGAATTGATGACGAAACCGTTCGGCAGCGGCGCGCTGTCGACGTAGATCGCCCGGCGGAACAAGCCGGGCGCCCGGTCGATGGCGAGATACGCGGGCGCCGCGCCGCCGGAGTGCGCGACGAGCACGACGGGCTCGCCCGCGGGCACCGCGTCGATGATCGCCTGCGCCTGGGATTCCAGGGTGGCCGACAACCGGTCGGGATCGGTGGCGTCCAGACCCGGCAGCGTCAGCGCCGATACCTCGTTGCCACGCTGCCGCAGATCGGGAACGACCTCGTCCCACGCCCATGCACCGAGCCAGAATCCGGGAGCGAGCAGAATCCGAGTAGCCATGGGCTCACTGTGCCCTACCCGTTGGGAAATTTCCTAAACTTCGTGTCCCGACGCGGAGTTCGCGCACAATTCCGGCCGTGCTTCGGAATTCTGTAGGGGCTGCGGCACCGGCTGTCGTCGCCCAGCACTCCGACCGAGGCCCGGTGGGCACGGTCGTCATGGCCCAGCCGAGCCGATCAGTAGACGGGGCCGGTGTACTTCTCGCCCGGGCCCTTGCCCGGCTCGTCCGGATGCGCGGAGGACTCGCGGAAGGCCCGTTGCAGCGACTGCAACCCTTCGCGAATCGGCCCGGCGTGCGGGCCCAGGTACTCCACCGACGCCGTGACGAGTCCGGCCAGCGCCGTGATCACGCGGCGCGCCTCGTCCAGGTCGCGGCGCGGGCTGGTGTCCGGGTCCTCGTCGGCCAGCCCCAGCTTCTCGGCCGCCGAGCTCATCAACATCACGGCGGCGCGGCTGATCACCTCGACCGCGGGGATGTCGGCCAGTTCGCGGACGGAGGCGTCGAGCTCGTCAGTCATGTCTTCAGGCTAGCGACGCCGCCCGCAGCATCCGGAGGTGGCCGATCTCCGAGACGTTCTTCATCAGCTCCGCGTTCACCCAGCCCGCCGTGTGGGCGACGGTCAAGCCGGCGTCGGCGGGCCACGGGTGAGCGGACGGGCGGTCCAACTCGGTCTCGTGAAACCCGTCGAGCACCCGCGTCCACTCGGTGTGCAGCTCGCGCAGGCGGGCGACGGCCGCGGCGCCGTCACCGGGCCAGTGCACGTCCTCCCGCGCGGGTGGGGTGCGGCCCTCGGCGTGGTCGATGGCCGCGCCCCACCACCAGTCGATGTGCCAGGTCAGCCAGCCGATAGTCGGGACGGGCACGGGGTCGGGTTCGGTGTCGGCCCAGTCCGGGCGCCACACGCCCTCGGCGTCGGGACGTACTGTCCAGGTGAGGTCGGCGGGTTCCCAGAGGAAGTCCTCCGGCGTGAGGGCGTCGAGGTGGATACCGGCGAGGGCCCAGGTCAGGTCGAACTGCCATCGCAGCAGGTCACGGCGGGGTGAACGCACCGGGGGAGCCTGGCACGGTTGCGGCGGCCGGGCAACCGATTTAGAGCCGATTCGGCGATAGCCGAACGGAATGTTAGACTTCCCGCTGACGACCGCCCCGGGCTTGCCCTGGGGCTGATAAGTGGAGCCCGACTCCCACCGTTGCCGACGAGTCATCGTACGGTCCAGCGGTCCGGTCACCCGCCCTTCGGGGGTAGGTTTCTCGTGTCGTGGTTCTCGCGGAGAACCCGGCCACGAGAGTCGATCCGAGTTCTCTCGTGGTCGGCGATCGGTCGACATCGGGCCCCTGCGCGGAATACCGCACCGGGGCCTTCGTGTTGAACAGGGGTTGCAGTTATTGCGCGCGGTCGTCTGACGACACCGCTTGACCTAGGAGGCCCCATCAGCACTGAGACCCGCATCAACGATCGCATCCGTGTTCCCGAGGTCCGGCTCATCGGACCTGGCGGCGAGCAGGTTGGGATCGTGCGTGTTGAAGATGCACTACGCGTCGCCCTCGAAGCCGACCTCGATCTGGTCGAGGTGGCACCCGATGCCCGTCCGCCGGTCTGCAAGATCATGGACTACGGCAAGTTCAAGTACGAGACGGCGCAGAAGGCGCGCGAGTCTCGGAAGAACCAGCAGCAGACGGTGATCAAGGAGCAGAAGCTCCGCCCGAAGATCGATGACCACGACTACGAGACCAAGAAGCGCAACGTCGTTCGCTTCCTCGAGGCCGGGTCCAAGGTCAAGGTGACGATCATGTTCCGGGGCCGCGAGCAGTCCCGCCCCGAACTCGGCTTCCGGCTGCTGCAGCGGCTGGCGTCCGACGTCGCCGACCTCGGCTTCGTGGAAACCTCGGCCAAGCAGGACGGTCGCAACATGACCATGGTTCTCGCCCCCCACAAGGGCGCGAAGACCCGGGTGAAGGCGCAGCAGGAGTCGGCCCCGCGCCCGGCGCCGAGCGCCGCCCCGGCCGGTCAGCCCGCTGCGGAGCAGGCCGAGACGGCCGGCCCGCAGTAACACCGATCAGAACACCGGCGGTCCGCCCCGACCGCTGGGACGACAGATAGAGGAATCCATCCATGCCGAAGATGAAGACGCACAGCGGCGCCTCGAAGCGATTCAAGGTGTCCGGCAAAGGCAAGCTGCTGCGCCAGCAGGCGAACCGTCGCCACCTGTTCGAGCACAAGCCCAGCCGCCGGACGCGTCGTCTGGACGGCGTGGAGGTCGTCGCCGCCGCCGACGTCCGTCGCGTGAAGAAGCTGCTCGGTCTCTGATCGCGCCCCCGCGCAGACCGGCAAGCACACCGCGACCGGAGCAACTCCGTCGCCACCCCCCGACCCCATTTCCGGGCGCCGCCCCGCGCCCCCAGATCGAACAGGACTGACCAGTGGCACGCGTCAAAAGGGCCGTCAACGCTCAGAAGAAGCGCCGTTCCATCCTCGAGGCCTCCAAGGGTTACCGCGGCCAGCGCTCGCGGCTGTACCGCAAGGCCAAGGAGCAGCAACTGCACTCGCTCACGTATGCCTACCGGGACCGCCGGGCGCGCAAGGGTGATTTCCGCAAGCTGTGGATCGCGCGCATCAACGCCGCCGCGCGGATCAACGACATCACCTACAACCGCTTCATCCAGGGCCTGAAGGCCGCCGGGGTGGAGGTGGACCGCAAGATCCTCGCCGAGCTCGCGGTGTCGGACGCCGAGGCGTTCGCCGGTCTCGTCGCGGTCGCCAAGGCCGCCCTGCCGCAGGATGTCAACGCCCCGGCCGCCTGAGCCGCAGTCGTTGGCACACGGACACTTTTCGGAACGACCCGTGGAAGCGCTCAGTGAGCGCAATCCGCGGGTCGTTTCCGCTGTCAAGCTGCAGCGCGGAGCGCAGCGTCGCAAGGCGGGCCGATTCCTCGCCGAAGGCGCCAATGCCGTCGCCGCCGCGCTGGAGACCACGCGCGTGCATGAGCTGTTCTATTCGAAGACGGCCGCCGAACGCGATCACGCGCTGATCGCGGGGGCGGCTGCGACGGGCGTTCGCACCACGCTGGTCAGCGATCGAGCGGCACAGCATCTGGCCGAGACCGTCACCGCGCCCGGGCTGGTGGCGGTGTGCGATCTGCTCGACGTGCCCTTGTCCCGGATTCTCCAGGCTCGACCCCGCATGCTGGCCGTCCCCGTCGAGATCGCCGAGCCCGGAAACGCGGGCACGCTCGTGCGGGTGGCGGATTCCGTCGGCGCCGACGGCGTGGTGCTGGCCGGCGACACCGTCGATCCGCACAACGGCAAATGTGTGCGGGCCAGTGCGGGCAGCATCTTCCACGTACCGATCGCGCGGCACCGCGACGTCGCCGAGACGCTCGATTCCATCGCCGCGGCGGGAATCACGCTCCTGGCGACGGCGGCGAACGGCGAAGTCGACCTCGACGACGCCGACGAACTGTTCACCCGGCCGGTGGCCTGGCTGTTCGGCAACGAGGCGCACGGTCTCGACCCGGCCGTCGCTCGCCGCGCCGACCATCGCATCCGCATCCCGATCCGCGGCCGCGCCGAAAGCCTGAATCTCGCGACGGCTGCCGCCATCTGCCTCTACGCGAATTCGCGCGTGCGTTATTGAGCTGGGTCTGATCTGCCGCGACTTCGTCGCGGCGTGTTCGCGGCCCCCTTATGGCTCGCGTGTGCGCGACCGCCGCTTGCTCCTTCGTCGCGGACGCGGCGGCCGCCAGACACCCGCGCCCACGCACGTTCCGGCCACCC
>NZ_JBSGDA010000020.1:0-141897 GCF_053602135.1 Nocardia sp. NPDC004573 | reverse complement strand
TACCAGGATCAGTTGTCCGGCACGATGACCGGTCTGACCAACGTGACCCAGCAGTTGCGCGACAACGCCTACGGCCTCACCGAGGTCGCCGACCTGGCGCCGATGGTCATGCAGAACGTCGACAACATCATCAACCGCGAGCACGGGTATGTCCGGCTGCACGCGGTGATCGGCACCGCGCTGTCCGGTGAGATCGTCAGCCTGTTCTGCGAGCGCATCCAGATGAAGGCCGACGGCTGCCGCACCGGAAACATGCAGGACTTCGGACCCGACTACGGGCTCACCGCCGCACTGCTCGGACTGACGAAATGACGTACCGAATGACGATCAAGGCACGCAGGGCGCTGGTCGCCTTCGCCGCGGTGGCCGGCGTGGCGGTGACCTCCGGCTGCGGGCTCACCGTGGAGAAGCTGCCGCTGCCGAAACCAGGCCAGGGCGGGGAGACCTACACGATCCACGCGGTCTTCGAGAACGCGCTGAATCTGCCCGACCAGGCGAAGGTGAAGATCGGCGGCTCGGATGTCGGCGTGGTCACCGACATCAAGACCAAGAACTTCCAGGCCATCGTTGACCTGACCATTCGCAAGGACATCGAGTTGCCCAAGGGCAGCACGGCGGAACTACGGCAGGCCACTCCGCTGGGTGACGTCTTCGTCGCGGTGTCCAAGCCGAAGGCCGAGCCCGGCGCGCAGATGCTGCACGACGGTGACACGCTCACCATCGACAGCACCTCCGCGGGCGCGACCGTCGAGCAGTTGCTCATCTCGGTCTCCATGCTGTTCAACGGCGGCGGCATCGCCAGCCTCTCCAAACTCGGCGCCGAACTGGACTCCATCGTCGGCGGCCGCGGCGAGCAACTGGCCCACCTGATCACCGAGATGACAGGCGTGGTCGGCAGTCTGAACGCCAACTCCGCTCGGGTCGACAGTGTGCTCGGTGAATTCAGCACGCTGGCCGACACCATCGAGGGGCGGCGGTCGGAGCTCGGCGAAGTGGCCGACACGCTGCCGCAGATGATCGGCGCCATCGCCGAGAACAACCGGGCACTCGGCGACCTGCTCAGCAAGTTGTCCATTTCCAGCGCCGCGCTGGGCGATTACGCGAACACCTCGACCGAGAATCTGAACGGGCTGCTGGAGAACACCCGCCAGCTGATGGACGCGATCGCCAAGACCGGTGACGGTTTCGGTGTCCTGCTGGATCGGCTGCGGGTGATCCGGCCGAAGGTCGACGCGACCTTCCGCGGCAGCAGCTTCGCGGTGTACGCGACCGCGACCAATCTGGACATCAGCGCGCTCACGGATCCGGAACACGGCAAGCTCCAGGATCTCAACGACCTGCAGGACTTCGCGGGCAGCCTGATCCAGGTGCTGCAACTGGTCCAGAGTCGAGTAGGGGGCGGACACCGATGACCTCCGCGCGCAAACTGTTCGGAAGCAAGATCTTCCTGTCGAACGTGGGCCTGGTGCTCGTGCTGCTGGTCGGCGCCGCGTACTTGATGATCAACGTCATGCGGGTGAACCCGCTGCGATCCGACTACACCGTCACGGTGGATCTGGACCGTTCCGGCGGTCTGCAGCCCGGCAACGACGTGACGCTGCGCGGCTGGCGCATCGGCAAGGTGACCTCGATCGAACTGACCGACCGCGGCCAGGCCATCGCCGCCACCGCGCAGATCGAGTCGAAGTACAAGATCCCGGTGGACACCCAGATCGCGGTCCAGGCGCTGTCCGGCGCGGGTGAGCAGTACATCGACTTCCGGCCGAACGCCGAGCAGGGGCCATATCTGGCCAATGGCGCGGTGATCAAGTTCGATCCGGACAAGATTCACACGCCTACCCCGGTGTGGTCGGTTCTGGACAACTCCAGCGCCCTGATCGCGCAGATCAATCCGGATCACTTCCAGGTCATCCTCAACGAACTGGACATCGCGCTCAGCGGTGGCCCGGATCAGTTGCGCGGCCTGGTCAACGGCATCAGCTTGGCGACGGCGGGACTGGATTCGCTGCTGCCGCAGACCACGAATCTGATCACCAATCTGCGGACCATCGCCAGTACGACATCCAACGCGCAGCCGGATCTGGCCACGCTGACCCGTAACTCCGGAGTGCTGTTCGAGCAGTTCAACAACGCGAACGCGGAACTGCAGCGGGTGCTCGAGCAGGCGCCGGGGCAGCTCACCAGCCTCGGCGCGGTGGTGGACCGCACGGCCGATCCGATCACCAGCCTGGCGACCAACTTCCAGGCGATCACGAAGGCGGCGCAGCTGCGGCTGCCTGCGCTGCGCGCGCTGTTCCCCTCGCTCGCGCTCGGCGGCGAAGCGCTCGGCGTCCCGGCGCACGACGGCGAGTTCCACGCGATGATCGACATCTGGCCGCGGCCGTTCTGCACCTACAACACTCCGAAGATCCGCAACGAGGTCGTGCAGGACGGCACGATCCCGAAGTGGAATTACTGTGAGAACCCGCCGCCGGGTCAGCAGATCCGCGGCGCCGCCAACGCGCCGCGGCCGGACGTGCCCAACAACGGCGCGCACATGCCGCCGGGCGTGGATCCGAACGAACGGACCCTGCCTCCGGTGCGGTGAGTCGTACCCGGCCCGGCGGTCATCCCGTCGGCCGGGCATACTCGCCGGTGGAACGCGTGAGGCCCGCTGTCGCGGGCCGCTCAAGCCAATCGGTGCGCACCGATGCGCGCCGGGAAAGTGCAGGTTTTATCGATGTCTACCGACGACGCCGAGACCGACAAGGACGCCGAGACCACGGCCGCCGCCTCCGACAAGGACACCGACGCGGTGACCGCGAAGTCGGGGGACGCCGCCGGCGCGGCGAAGCCCGAGCTGTCCGAGGCGGAGAAGGCAGACAAGGCAGAGACCGGCGCGAAGCCGGCCGCCAAGAAGATCGCGCCCAAGACGGCGACGCCCGCACCGTCCGGCAAGTCCACCTCGCTTCCGCTGGTGGCCGCGTTCGCGGCCGGTGTGCTCGCGGTCGCGGCGATCACCGCGGTGGTGGTGTTCTTCTTGCAGGGTTCCGATCGCGGCGACAAGCTCGACGCGATTCGTGACTCGACCGATGCCGCGTGCACATTCGGCAAGGACGTGTCGGTCTACGACTACTCGAAGAACCTCGACGACTACTTCACCAAGGTGAAGGCCGGATCGACGGGCGAGTTCCTCAAGGAGTTCGACGACGCCACCAAGGCGCTGAAAGACGCCATGGTGCAGGCACAGGTCAAGTCCTGGGTCGATGACGTGCAGTGCGGATACCAAGCCGGTGACAAGACCTCGGCCAAGGTGCTGGTCACCCTCACGCAGTATCGGACCAACTTCACCCAGACCAACCCCGAGCGACAGTTCGTGGTGGTGATCGCCCAGCTGCAGAAGTCCGGCGACAAGTGGCTGGTCGAGAAGCTCGATTCGCCGATGCTGAAGGGCGCGGGCACCGGCCTGCCGGGCGCTCCCGCGCCGGGCGGCGCTCCGGCTCCGCAGCAGGCACCGTCTGGTCCGCCCGCACCGCAGCCGGGCAACTAGCCGAGCGCCTCCGGCGGTGGGCCGAGCCACCACCGCCGGAGGTCATTCGGGCAGCCTGCGACGATTCGCCCGGCGAATCAGAACAGCGTCAAAGTCTGTGGCGCCGACGGCGCGGCCGCCTTCCCCGCGGCCTTGCTCTTCGGCGCTTCCGGCGCCGTCGGCGTTTCCTCCACAGTCACCGCGAGCATCTCCACGGTGTTCGCCTCGGCGACAGCCGCGGTGACCGCGGCCTGCCGAGCCGCTTCTCCAGCCAGTGCGTCGGCCTGCTCGTTGAAGTAGTTGCCGACATGTCCGCGTACCCAACGGAAGCGGACCGGGCCCGGCCTGCTCGCGATGGCCCGATCGATCTGCCGGACGAGTTCGACGTTCTTCACCGCGCCGCCGGTGGACGTGCGCCAGCCGTTGAGCCGCCACCCCGACACCCATTCCGAGGCGCATTTGATCGCGTACAGCGAATCGCTCTCGATGAGCAGCGGTTCGGACCCGGGGTGGGCGACGATGGCCTCCAGCACCGCGCGCAACTCCGCGACCTGGTTGGTGCCGGACGCGGCTCCCCCGCTGGCGGAGGAGCCCTGATGATTGACCCAAGCCCAGCCGATGGCGCCGCCGGGATTGCGGAGGCAGGATCCGTCGGTGCTCACGATGATCATGGCTGGCACCCTACGCAATCCGACCGACAAGATCGGTACCGTGGAATTCCTCTATCTCCCTCCGTAACCGCGACTCGGTCCGCCGCAGCGCCGATCTGACCGCGGCGTCCACCAGACCTGCGCTCGAGCGCCCGACCGGGCCCCGGGGCGGACTGTACTCCGCCTCGGAGGTCAGGACCGAGCGTCCGTAACCGAGCGGGTCGAAGCGCAGCCGCAGCGTGCCGGAGACGCGCCCGCGCAGCGTGTATCCGATGACCGCGTTGGGGCGGTATTCGGTGATCTCGCAGGTCGACGTCGGCTGCCAGAGCGCGAGTCGGGTGGTGATGGCGAAGACCGCGCCGAGTCCGCGGTCCTGTTCGCCGGTCGGGACGAAGTCCGCGATGCCGAACATCCAATCCGGTACGAACAGATGGTTGTCCGTGTAATGGAAAGCGACCTCGACGGGCGCTCCGACGTCACTCGCGTACTTGATGTGGCCCATAGGCCCTCCCTGTCCCACGACTGGCGTTAAAAGTACTACAGCTCTCCTCTTTATTCGAGGGCTCTGGGCGATTTGGTCGACCCAATTCGCAAGATTGCGACCGACCGGTTGCTTGGGAGACCGGTGTTCAGAGCTGGTCGACGATGTGCTCCGCGATCGGCATGGCCGAGGTCGCCGCGGGTGACGGCGCGTTGAGCAGGTGAACCGAGCGATCCGTGCGTTCGATCATGAAGTCGTGCACCAATGTTCCGTCCCGCAAGACCGCCTGCGCGCGTATGCCCGCCTCCCGGGGCAGCAGATCGGCGAGGGTCAGTTCCGGACAGTAGCGGCGGCACTGCGCCAGATATCCGCGTTTGAACAGCGAGTTGCGCAGTTCGCGCAGGCCGGTGCGCACGTTCGCCTTGGCGACGCGGTGAAATCCGGGGTACCCGAGTACTTCTCGCGCGTCGGTCAGATCGACGCTGCCTTTGCGATAGCCCTCCCTGGCCAGTCCGAGCACCGCGTTCGGCCCTACGGTCAGCGATCCGTCGATCATGGGACTCAAATGCACTCCGAGAAAAGGCAATTCCGGATCGGGGATCGGATAGATCAGTGTGCGCACCAGCCCGTTGCGCTCCGGCGGCAGTTGGTAGTACTCGCCGCGGAAGGGGACGATGCGGAAGTCGGTGCGCAGTCCGGCTGCCCGGGCCAGCCGATCGGCTTGCAGCCCCGCGCAGACCACCAGGCGGCGAGCCGTCCACGAGCCGGTCGGCCCCGCGGCGGTCACCGCGTCCGTGGTCTCGGTGAGCGTGGCCACTTCGGCGCCCAACACGAATTCACCACCCGCGCCGCGTACTTCCTCGGCGAGCGCTTCGGTCACCCGAGTGAAGTCGATGATGCCGGTGCCCGGGACGTAGAGGGCGCCGACGCCGGTGACGCGCGGTTCGCGCCGCGTGAGTTCCGCGGCGTCGATCAGTTCGACGGCCACGCCGTTGGTGATCGAACGTTCGTGCAGTGCGAGCATTCGCTCGTACTCGGCGTCGTCGGTGGCGACCAGCAACTTTCCGCAGACCCGGTACGGAATATCGTGTACCGCCGCGAAATCCGAGGTCCACCGGGCGCCACGGCGGCACAGCGTGGCTTTCAGACTGTCCGGCGGATAGTAGATGCCGGAGTGGATGACTCCGCTGTTGTGCCCGGTCTGATGGGCGGCCAGACGCTGGGCTTTCTCCAGCAGCACGAGGCTCGCCCCGGGATTACGCGCCAGGATCCGGTGCGCGGTGGCCACCCCGACGATGCCGCCGCCGATGACGCAGAAGTCGTAGGCGCTCATGCCGAGCAGAGTAGGCGGTCGGTCACACCGCCGCGGAACTCGTCTCGTCCTGTGGGGTCGCGGACGTATGTCCGGTGGTCGCCTGCCCGGTGGGTGCGGGCCTGGAGTGGCGATCGAGGCGCAGGTCGCGCTCGCCCGATTCCGGATCGGA
Source organism: Nocardia sp. NPDC004573 (assembly GCF_053602135.1). Classification (NCBI taxonomy): domain Bacteria; kingdom Bacillati; phylum Actinomycetota; class Actinomycetes; order Mycobacteriales; family Nocardiaceae; genus Nocardia; species Nocardia sp. NPDC004573. The sequence goes on along the minus strand of NZ_JBSGDA010000020.1, from coordinate 135,774 downwards.
AAGCGCGAGCCGCACTTCACCGTTGCGGGTATCCAGGTCGGTGCGCATCGTGGTCACGCCGGACGTGCCGGGCTTCTCGCGCGCCGCACGCTACGACGTACATGGCGGCAATGTTTCCGTGGTCACACGGACGGGTAAATACTCGGGTAGCTGGCGAGCGCCATTCTCGACTGCCATCTAGAGACACCCGGCCAACGGCGTCCGGCCGTCGACATGAACACGGCGCACCCAAGTGTGGCGCTCGCCCGCTCCCGAATCGCCATCGATCGGGTCGGGTGTGGGGCGGGTCAGGCGAACTGGCCCGCTGTCCGTCCTTTGCCTGTCGGACCCGCGAAAGCCTGTGCGAAAGTGAGCCATTCCGCGGCATCGTCGCCGTGCGCGCGGATCGCCAGGTCGTCCGGATGGCGGCGCTGGGTCACCAGCAGGCAGAAGTCGAGTGCCGGGCCGGTCACCCGCTGGTCGGCGTCCTCGGGGCCCCACGCCCAGATCGTGCGATCCGGCGCGGTCAGTTCCACCCGGAATTCCGCCGCGGGCGGGGTCTTTCCGTGCACGGTGTAGGCGAAATCCCTGGTGCGCACGCCGATATGAGCCACGGTGCGCAGCCGCGCCGTGGGAGTGCGGTGCACGCCTAGGGCATCGGCAACGTCCTGCCCGTGTGCCCAGGTCTCCATGGTGCGGGCGGTGATCATCGACGCGGGGCTCATCGGCGGACCGAACCACGGCAATTTGACGCCCGGAGGCGTCGCGCGCAGCGCCGCGACCAGTCCCGCGCGTCCACGCCGCCAGCGATCGAGCAGCTCGGCAGGCGGTTCGGTGGCGGCTTTCTCGGCGGCCTCGTCGACGAAAGTCAGCGCGCGCGGCCCGGCTTCGGCCAGCAACTGCTGGAATCGGGCGGCATCCGCGGTGGCGATCGTCGCGATTTCGTCGGTCCAAGCCAGATGGCCGATCTGATGGGCGATGGTCCATCCGGGGGCGGGGGTGGTGCGCGCCCACTCCGCGGGCGCCAACGGGGCGACGAGTCGTTCCAGGTCCGCGCATTCGTCGGCGAAGTCGCCGAGTAACGCCTCTAGGTCAGCCATCAGTTCCCCTGCCGGTTCCGGGCACACCGCTTCGTGTGCCGCCGTGGTCCAGCATCGCAGCGAGCTCAAAAAAAGGCAAGCATGCTTGTTTTATCTTGCGCCGAGCGCCCGCTACCAGCCGAAGATCATCAGGTGGGCGCCTCCCACGACCAAGCCGAGGACCGCGCCGTGCAGATACAGCAGCCAGGCGTCCTGTTCGACGGACGCGTAGAACATCTCCATGAACTCCCCCGGCGTGAGCTGCCGCAACTTGCGCGCCGCGAAATCATCGATGGCCTTGGCCTGTGCCAGGGTGAACTCCTCGTCTTCGACCAGGGTGGGGGCCAGCCCGACCGCGGCCCCCGCCGCGCCCACCGTCAGGTTGTCGAATTGGCGGCGGCCCAGTGCGGCCCGCACCAGTGAGGTCGTGGGCCCGAGCTGGCGATGGATCTCCTCGGCGATCAAGCGCTCCAGCAACTGCCTGGTCTTGTCCCCGTTCGGGCCCTCGAGCAGCTCCTTGGACAAGTTCGGCAGCGTGAGCACCTGGTAGGCCAGGATGTGCGCCAGATCGGTGGCCGCCTGCGGCTGCCGTTTCGCCAGCAGCGCCTGCTTCCACAGATATTTGTACCGCGGCTGCGGATCGCCCGGCTCGAACACCATCTTCACCGCGATGACGTTCACGATCACACCGATCGCGGCCGAGGCGAGCAGGACGATGACCCAGCCCGGAACCAAGCCCAGCACCGGAATGTGCTGGTGCACGTGCAGATAGAGGGCCAGCAGCACGCCGAAGGGCGCGCCCAGCAAGCCGATGCGCACCATGAAGCGCAGCTCGGGCGCCGCGATGGTGGTGGTGAGGTCCTCGAGGATGGCCGGGTTGTCCTGCAGGTAGCGGATCACGAATCCCTTGATGCCGATCAGCTGGTCGACGTTGTCGCCGAGCGAAGCGAACGCGCGGCGCGACAAGGCGGGCAGTTCGCGATCCACCCGCTGGTAGATCAACTGCTTGGCGGCGCGCGGCACCGTGCGCCACAGGTCGGGGTTCTCCCGGTACATCAGTTCGTCCACCAGCGGGCGCACCTGCTCGCGCGCGAGGACCGCGATGTAGTCGGCGATGCCGTCGAGATCGAGTTCGTGGATGAAGTCCTTGGGACTGCCGATCCGCATCAGGGCTTTGTCCACGCAGATGCTGGCCATCTTCTCCGCGCGCGCCGGGATGAAGCCCTGGAAGCCGAGGCGGCGCCCGTCGCCGGAGAAGGTCGGCAGCACTTGGACGCGACGCGGGAAATAGGGATAGAGCACGTGCAGGCCGGGAATCCGGATGCCGCGAAAGATGACCGGCCAGAACAGCATGAGCACGCCGGTCCAGTTGGTCAGCCAGCCCGCCAGTGCGCTGAAGATCGGGAACGTGATCAAGGCGACCACGAACTCGGATTGCCCGGTCAAACATTCCCAGTCGATGAACACGCCGGCGGCGAGCGACGACATCGATGGGACTCCTCAAGCCGATCCGGCGGTACCGCCGGTATGAGATATCAAGGTCCCCACGTTCTCATTGCCTTGGACGGGGTGTCAACGCTCGGCGGATCTTCGCCGTGAGCGAACGGACCGGTCGGGGTGGAACAAAGATGGGCAGGCCGGGGTTGAGTAGGCATCGCTCAACTTTTGGAAGGGTCGAAGACGTGACTACACCACAGAACCTGCCGGTGCTGTTCCTGACCGATCCGATCGTGCTGCCGGGCATGGTCGTGCCCATCGAACTGGACGAATCCGCGCAGGCCGCGATCGACGCCGCGCGCGCCGCCAAGACCGACGCCGTGCTGCTCGCGCCGCGGCTGACCGAGGGCTACGCCACCTACGGTGTGGTCGCCACCATCGAACAGGTCGGCCGGATGCGCGGCGGAGCCCCCGCGGCCGTCCTCAAGGCCGAACGGCGCGCCAAGATCGGGCACGGCGTCACCGGGCCGGGCGCCGCGCTGTGGGTCGAGGCCGAACCGGTCGAGAGCCCCACTCCCGACGGCCGCACGAAGGAACTGGCCGCCGAATACAAGAAGCTGGTCGTCTCGGTGCTGCAACGCCGCGAGGCCTGGCAGATCATCGACGCGGTCAACCAGCTGACCGATCCGTCGGCCATCGCCGACACCGCGGGCTACGCCCCGTACCTGACTTCGGACCAGAAGCGGGAACTGCTCGAGACCCCTGAGGTGGCCGAGCGGCTGATCACCCTGATCGAGTGGACCAAAGCGCACATCGCCGAGGCCGAGATCAGCGAGAAGATCAGCGAAGACGTGCGCGAGGGCATGGAGAAGAGCCAGCGCGAATTCCTGCTCCGCCAGCAGCTCAACGCCATCCGCAAGGAACTCGGCGAGGACGAGCCGGACGGCGCCGACGACTACCGCACCCGCGTCGAACAGGCCGACCTGCCCGACCCGGTGCGCGAGGCCGCGTTGCGCGAAGTCGGCAGGCTGGAGCGAGCCAGCGATCAAAGCCCGGAATCCGGATGGATCCGGACCTGGCTGGACACTGTGCTCGAGCTGCCGTGGACGGTGAAGACCACCGACAGCGCCGACGTCTCGGCCGCCCGCGCGGTGCTCGACGCCGATCACCACGGCTTGGAAGAGGTCAAGGACCGCATGGTCGAGTACCTGGCCGTCCGCGCCCGCCGGGCCGCTCGCGGTCTGGAGGTCGTCGGCGGACGCGGGTCCGGCGCGGTGCTCGTGCTGGTCGGCCCGCCCGGCGTCGGCAAGACCTCGCTGGGTGAGTCCGTGGCGCGCGCACTGGGCCGCGAATTCGTCCGCGTCGCCCTGGGCGGCGTGCGCGACGAGGCCGAGATCCGCGGGCACCGCCGTACCTACGTCGGCGCGCTGCCCGGCCGTATCGTGCGAGCCATGAAGGAAGCCGGCTCGATGAACCCGGTCGTCCTGCTGGACGAGATCGACAAGGTCGGTTCGGACTTCCGCGGCGACCCGGCGGCCGCCCTGCTCGAGGTGCTGGACCCGGCGCAGAATCACACCTTCCGCGACCACTACCTCGATCTGGACCTCGACCTGTCCGACGTGCTGTTCATCGCGACGGCGAACGTCATGGACACCATCCCCGGCCCGCTGCTGGACCGGATGGAGCTGATCACCGTCGACGGCTACACCGAGGACGACAAGGTGGCCATCGCGCGCGACTTCCTGGTGCCGCGGCAGTTGGAGCGCAACGCGCTGACCGCCGAGGAGGTGACGATCAGCGAGGAAGCGCTGCGCGAGATCGCCGCCAACTACACCAGGGAGGCCGGCGTCCGGCAGATGGAGCGGCTGATCGCCAAGGCGCTGCGCAAGGCGGCCACCCGGCTGTCCGAGCGCGAAAGCGGCCCCGCGGCATCGGGTTACGACCCCGAGCTGGGCTACGAGGTCGACACCGACACCCTGACGATCGGTCTGGACGACTTGAAGGACTACCTGGGTCGTCCGCGCTTCACCCCCGATTCGGTGGAACGCACGGCCGTCCCGGGCGTGGCCACCGGTCTCGCGGTGACCGGCGCGGGTGGCGACGTCCTCTACATCGAGGCGAACGCCGCCGAGGGCGAACGGTCGCTGACTCTCACCGGTCAGCTCGGCGACGTCATGAAGGAGTCCGCGCAGATCGCGCTGACCTACGTGCGTTCGCACCTGGAGGAGATCGGCATCGAGCCGTCGGTGCTAGACCGCAACATCCACATCCACTTCCCGGCAGGCGCGGTGCCGAAGGACGGGCCGTCCGCGGGCGTCACGATGGTCACCGCCCTGGTGTCGCTCGCGCTGGGACGCCAGGTGCGGTCGGATGTCGGCATGACCGGTGAGGTCACGCTGAACGGCCGGGTGCTGCCGATCGGCGGGGTGAAGCAGAAGCTGCTCGCCGCCCAGCGGGCCGGACTGAAGACGGTGTTCATCCCGGCGCGCAACGAGCCGGATCTGGACGACGTCCCGGCGGAGGTGCTGGCCGCGCTGGATGTCCGGCCCGTCGCCGACGTGGCCGACATCCTGGCCTACGCCATCGAGCCGGTCGCCGAACCCGCGTTGGGCCCGGCCTTCGCGGCGACCGCCTGACCTGGGCTGCAACGGCCGGGCACGGCAACTCCGTGCCCGGCCGTTCGCATGCCGGCGAGCGCGCGGACGCACGCCGACCGGCCGTGGTCGGGCCGCGCGGGCGGTTCGTCCTCCCGGCAGCGGAGCATCGTGCGGCTCGTCCCGCTGAACAGTCGCAGCACGTCGCTGCGAGTTCTGGCGTGCGGTCGCCGTCCCGCCCACCCGCTGCGCGATCCGCACAGGTGCAGTCCGGCCGACGCCGCCGATCAGGCTGGCTCGCTGTGCACCGGGCCGCGCTTCTCGTACGTCGTCGGGTGCCGTCAGGCGCCGGTATTCGCGCCGGTCAGGTCGGCTTCCGCGAGCCGGGTGGTGCCCTGGGCCACCGCGCAGAGGACGGGTGCTCGGTCCGGGCTCTCCGCGTAGATCTCGCAGTGCGCGACCGCTTGGCGGCGCGTCGACCCGGTGACGGCTGCCTCGACGCGCAAGCGGTCGCCCGCGGCGGGGCGGAGGTAGGTGATCGTCACACCGCCGGTGAGCACGTTCGCGCCGAGAACCGTTCCGGCGGCGAAGGTGAGGGCGTTGTCGGCGGCGTAGGCGAGCACACCGCCGTGCGCGTAGCCGAACTGCTGGGTCAGTTCCGGGCGCAACGGGATGACCAGGGTGGCCGCGCCGTCGCCGAACGCGGTGATCTCGGTGCCCACCAGGGTGGCGAACGGCTGCGCGGCCAGGATCTTCTTGGCGCTGTCGAGGTCGAGGGTCATCGTGGTCGTCATCGGGAAACCTCCCCAGCGGCTGGGGTGCGATCGGCGGCGAGGGCGAGCCAGGCGGCGTCGGCCAGTTCGCCCGCGACTTCGGCCGGGGCGATACGCATCTCCCCGCCCAGCCACTGCCGCGTGTATTCCTGCGCCGGACCCAGCCACAGCGCGTAGACCAGGTCGATCGGAAGATCGCGCACCGTCCCGTATCCCGCGTGCGTGCGCCACCACCGCGTCACGTCCGAGAGGAAGCGGCGGTTGCTCTCGCTCTCGCGCACTCCTGGGGGCCGGGCGGAGGTGAGCACCGTCGCGCGGTACTGGTTTTCGCTCACCCATCGCAGATGCTCACGCACGCCGGCGGTGACGCCTTCGCGTGCGTCGGTGCTGTCGCCGACCACCGCCCAGAAGTGCGCTTGGTAGTCCGCCAGCGCGTTGGCCCATACCTGCCGGTACAGGTCGGCCTTGTCCGGGAAGTGGTGATAGAGCGCTCCGACGCTGGCGCCCGCCGCGTCCCGGATCTGGGCCAGGGTCGCGTCGAGGGCGCCGTGCTCGGCGAACTGGCGCTCGGCCGCCAACAGCAACCGATCTCGAATCTTCATAAGCAGAATTTAGTTCTGTTCTGCGCGTGGCGCAACGCTGGATGTCGCAGGCCTGCGGTAAGAACGAGAGGTGGCCAGATGGCTATTGCACGTCGATCTCGACCAGTTCCAGGCGGCGGTGGAATTCCGCCGGCATCCGGAACTGCGGGGACTGCCGGTCATCGTGGGCGGCCACGGCGATCCCACCGAACCGCGCAAGGTGGTGACCTGCGCGTCCTATCCGGCGCGCGCGTTCGGCGTGCGGGCCGGGATGCCGCTGCGCAGCGCGCAGCGCAAATGCCCCGAGGGCGTCTTCCTGCCTTTGGACATGGCCGCCTACGAGGACGCCTCCGACGAGGTCATGGCGCTGCTACGGACGTTTCCGGGACGGGTCGAGGTATGGGGCTGGGACGAGGCGTTCCTCGCCGCCGACACCGACGACCCGGAGGCCCTCGCACAGCAGGTGCGCGACGCCATCGCCGGACTGGACCTGACCTGCTCGATCGGCATCGGTGACAACAAGCTCACGGCCAAACTCGCGACCGGGTTCGCCAAGTCGGCGGGCAAGTCGTCGGCCGAGCCCGTCGCAGGCCCTGGCGTCGCCGCGGGCGTCTTTCGGCTGACCGCCGCGAACTGGGCCGAAGTGATGGCCCATCGACCGACGAACGCGCTGTGGGGTATCGGCAATCGGATCGCCGCACGGCTGGCCGAGCTCGGTATCCGAACCGTCGGCGACCTGATGGCGGCCGACCGGCAGCGTCTCGCCGCGGAGTTCGGTCCGAACACCGGGCCGTACTTCTGGGTGCTCGGCCACGGTAAGGGCGATACGGACGTCACCACGGAACCGCGAATCCCCGTAGGCCGCAGTAAGTCGGAGACCTTCCCGCACGATCTGACCGATCCCGGGGAGATCCGCGCCCAGGTCGCGCGGCTGGCCACCGAGGTCGCGGAGGAGATGGCCGCGGCGGGCCGGATCGCCGGACGCGTCGCCGTCACCGTGCGGACCAGCACCTTCTACACGCGCAGCAAACAGGAGAAACTGCCCGAACCGACCATCGACGTGGCGCGGATCGCCGAGACGGCACTGCGCATCATCGATCGGTTCGACCTCGACCGCCCGGTTCGCCTGCTCGGCGTCCGGCTGGAACTCCTGCCGCAGTAGCTCCCGGAGCCGTCCGGACACTCGTATGCTCGTCCGCATGGAGTTCTGGGCGATGGTGGCACACGAATCGGATAGCGGGATCGTCCTCACCCGGCAACAGGTCGGCGAGAATTTCCTCGGGCCGGGCGACGTGACGATCAAAGTGCACTACTCGAGCGCGAACTACAAGGACGGTTTGGCGATCACCAAGGGCGGCGGGGTGGTGCGCAACTACCCGATCGTGCCCGGCATCGATCTGGTGGGCGAGGTGGTCGAGTCCGCCGACGACGATTTCGCCCCCGGCGATCCGGTGATCGCGCACGGATACGACATCGGCGTCTCGCACAACGGCGGCTTCGCCGAGTACGCGAGGGTGCCCGCCGAATGGGTGGTCAAGCTGGAGGACCTGAGCCTTCGCGATGCGGCCGCGCTCGGCACCGCGGGCTTCACCGCGGCGCTGAGCGTGCAGGCGCTGCTCGATCGAGGCCTCACCCCGGACGCGGGCCCGGTGCTGGTCACCGGTGCGACCGGTGGGGTCGGCAGCGTGAGCATCGACATCCTCTCCGGACTCGGTTTCGAAGTCATCGCCTCCACCGGCAAGACCGACGCGGACGATCTGCTCAGCGAGATCGGCGCCAACGAGGTGATCGGCCGATTGCCGGAGCCGGATGCCAAACCGCGGCCGTTGACCAAGGCCAGGTGGGCCGCGGCCGTGGACAGCGTCGGCGGCGCCTCGCTCGCCTACATACTGAGCGCCATCGGCTACGGCGGCGTGGTCGCGGCGAGCGGGCTCACCGGCGGGTCCGAACTGCCCACCACGGTGATGCCGTTCATCCTGCGCGGTGTGGCGCTGGAGGGCATCGATTCGGTCAACCTCCCGATCGAGCGCCGCCGTGAAGTGTGGTCCCAGCTGGGCAAAGAGCTGCGCCCACCGCATCTTTCGACTCTGGAGAACTACGCTCCGATCACCGATGTGGAGCGGGTGTTGCACGCCATCCGCAACGGCAGCCACCGGGGCCGCACCGTGATCGGCGTCATGGGCGAATTCTGAGTGCGACCGATCAGCGAAGCCCGGCTCGACTCGTTCGAGCCGGGCTTCGTCGCCTAGGACGATCTCGACCGGATCACGCCGCGCGGGGGGAACACGCTGCCGCCGCCGAGAGCCCTGATCCGATACGGTTCTTCCGCATCCATCCCCGTGCTCGCTCCGGCCGAGAGGCGAACTTCGTTGTCCGCGAATCTGTTCTGGCGTTCGATGTCGATAGTGGCGGCGTCCGCGCTGCTCGCCGCGCCCCCATACAGCCGGGCCGATCCAGCGGCCGACGCGCAGCCCAACGGCCTGGACCGGTTCTATCACCAGACGCTCGAGTGGAAGCCGTGCGGCGTCGAGAATCTGGACAAGGCCGGTGGCGAGTGCGCGAACGTCCTGGCGCCGCTCGACTACGGACGGCCCGGCGATCGCACGATCACCGTGGCGATATCCCGGGTGAAGGCGGCCGATCCGGCGCGGCGGCGGGGCGTCCTGCTGTCGAACCCGGGCGGTCCCGGCGGCCCGGGCCTGGACAGCGTGGATCTGCTCGGTGACGTGCTGTCGCCGGACGTGCTGGCGAGTTACGACCTGATCGGCATGGACCCGCGCGGTGTCGGCGAATCCAGCAGTAGCCCACGTTGCGGGTGGCCGGTCGGCGAGATGATCCGGTCGGCGGGCCTGGATCCGCTGGGGTTCGTACACGACACCGTCCAGTCCGCGGGCATGGCCGCCACCTGCGTCGTTCGCGATCCGGAGCTGGTGCGGCAGTTCACCACCCGCAACACCGCGCGGGACATGGACATCGTCCGAGCCGCCTTGGACGAGCAGAAGATCAATTTCTACGGACTGTCCTACGGCACGTACCTCGGGGCGGTGTTCACGCAGATGTTCCCGGAGCGCAGTGATCGAGTCGTGCTCGACAGCGCGATCGACCCGGACCGCTACTGGACCGGTTTGGTCCAGGATTGGGGACCCGCGGACGAGATCGCCTTGGACGATTGGGCGGTGTGGGCCGCCGCCCGGGACGACGAATTCCGGCTCGGAGCGACGCCGCAGCAGGTGCGAGCGAAGGTCGAGGAGCTGGTTCGCGTCGTCAACCGCAAGCCGATCGTCATCGATGGTTTCGCGATCGACGACCACTGGCTGCCGTTCATCCTGCATGCCATGCTGTGGAACTTCCGGCTGAACGAACCGCTGGCCGCGACGGTGCGCGAGCTCGCCGACGACGCGGGCGGTCCGCCCACGACCTCGCGCACGCCGCGACTGCGCGCCATCGTGGCGGCGCTGCGCGACAACGAGAATTCCGTTTTGGCGCAGATCGCTTGCGGGGATGTCGCTGCGCCCATCGATCCCACCTGGTACTGGCGCAACATCGAGGAGAGCCGGCCCACGCAACCGGTGTTCGGCGCACTGGCGGGCAATATCCAGCCCTGTGCCTTCTGGCCTCGTCCGGTCGAACCGCCAACGGTGGTGCGGAACGCTGTGCCGGTGCTCATCGTGCAGGCGTCGGGCGATCCACGCACTCCCTACACCCATGCCGTCCGGCTGCACGAGTACCTGTCCGCGTCGCGGATGGTCACCTTGGAAGGCGTCCGTATCCACATGACATTCCGGCCCGAGCTGAGTAGTTGCGTGAACAATGCGATCAATGCCTACTTCGGCGCGGGAACCCTGCCGGACACGGACGCCACCTGTACCGCGGACCAGACGGCGAGTTAGCCGGAGGACCGATCAAGCCGCGGCCGTGACCGGTTCTTCGGCGAACTGGGTGCGGTAGAGCTCCGCGTAGCGGCCGTCGGCGTTCAGCAGCTGGGCGTGCGTACCGCGTTCCACGATCCGGCCCTCCTCCAGCACCAGGATCTGGTCGGCGGCGCGAATCGTGGACAACCGGTGTGCGATCACCAGCGCGGTCCGGCCCTCCAGCGCCTCGGACAGCGCTTCCTGCACCGCGGCTTCGGAGGTCGAGTCCAGCGACGCGGTGGCCTCGTCCAGGATCACCACGCGCGGCTGCTTGAGCAGCAGACGCGCGATGGTCAGGCGCTGGCGCTCACCGCCGGAGAGCCGGTAGCCGCGCTCGCCGACCACGGTCTTCAGCCCGTCCGGCAACGACGCGACCAGCTCGCGCAGCCGGGCGCGCTCCAGCGCGTCCCAGAGTTCGTCCTCGCCGGCCTCCGGCCGTGCCAGCAGCAGATTGGCCCGGATGGTGTCGTGGAACAGGTGTCCGTCCTGGGTGACGAGCCCCACCGATTCGCGGATCGACCGGGTGGTCAGCTCGCGTACGTCCACGCCGTTCAACCGCACCGCGCCGCTGTCGACGTCGTAGAGCCGCGAGACCAGCTGCGCGATGGTGGACTTGCCCGCGCCGGACGAGCCGACCAGCGCGATCAGCTGCCCGGGCTCGGCGCGCAGCGACACGTCGTGCAGCACCTCCACCCCGCCACGGGTATCCAGATTCGCCACGTCCTCCAGCGAGGCCAGCGACACCTTGTCGGCCGAGGGGTAGCCGAAACTCACCGCGTCCAGCTCCACCGCGACCGGGCCCGCCGGAACCGGCCGCGCCTCGGGCGCGTCCTCGATCAGCGGCTTCAGATCCAGTACTTCGAAGACGCGCTCGAAACTCACCAGCGCGGCCATGATCTCCATTCGGGCGCTGGCCAGCGCGGTCAGCGGTGTGTAGAGCCTGGTCAGCAGCAGCGACAGCGACACCACCGCGCCCGCGTCCAACTGCCCGCGCAGCGCATACCAGCCGCCCAGCCCGTACACCAGGGCGATCGCCAGCGCGGACACCAGCGTGAGCGAGGTGACGAAGACGGTCTGCAGCATCGCGGTGCGCACGCCGATGTCTCGCACCCGGCGGGCCCGCAGGGCGAACTCGTCGGACTCCTGCTCCGGACGGCCGAAGAGCTTGACCAGCGTCGCGCCCGGCGCGGAGAAACGCTCGGTCATCTGGGTGCTCATCGCCGCGTTCAGCCGGGCCGCTTCCCGCTGCATGTCCGCCAGGCGGTTGCCCATCCGGCGCGCCGGAAGCACGAACACCGGCAGCAATACCAGCGCGAGCAACGTGATCTGCCACGAGATGCTGAGCATCACCGCGAGTGTCAGCGCGAGGGTCACCAGGTTGGCCACCACGCCGGACAGGGTGTCGCTGAACGCGCGCTGCGCGCCGATGACGTCGTTGTTCAAGCGGCTGACCAGCGCGCCGGTCCTGGTCCGGGTGAAGAAGGCGACGGGCATCTTCTGCACGTGGTCGAACACGGCGGTGCGCAGATCGAGGATGAGCCCTTCACCGATCCGCGCCGACATCCATCGGATCGCCAGCCCGAGCCCCGCGTCGAACACCGCGAGCATCCCGATCACCAGCGCCAGCACGACCACCACCCGGGGCGCTGCGCCGCCGACGATGTCGTCGACCACCCGGCCCGCCAGCACCGGCGTCGCCACGGCGAGCCCGGCGGACACGACGCTGAACAGCAGGAACGCGCTGATCCTGCGGCGGTGCGGCGTCGCGAACCGGATGATGCGCTCGGCGGTGGCGAAGCGGAACGGCCGCTGTTCCTGCGGCGCGTTCGCCCGCCGGTACATCTGGCTCCACGCCACGGATTCGATGCTCACGTTGCTCTCCCTCTCGCTCCCCACCCCATCCAAGACCTGGCCACCGACACTAAGACCTCAACAATGGTTCAGCTCAAGTCGATTCCGGCGCGGCCTTTTCTCCCACAGCGAAACCGGCCACAGCCCGAACCGCCGGACCACGGCGTGCACGACGCTTTACGCATAGGCGCTGGAAAAACGAACACAGCTCGCTGGAAAATGACACCGTGACCGAGAACCGGATGGCGGCACTGCGCGGCACGATCGCGGGTGAGGTCGACAGCTCCGACCGACGGCGGGCGGAGTACTCCTCGGACGCGTCGAACTATCGGGTTCTCCCGGCCGCGGTCGTCTTCCCCCGGACCGATGAGGACGTCGCCCTCACCTTGGAATTCGCCCGCGGCGAGGGTCTTCCGGTGACCGCGCGAGGTGCGGGAACGTCGGTGGCGGGCAACGCGATCGGCCCCGGCCTGGTGCTCGAGTTCAGCAGGCATATGAACCGGATCGCCGCGATCGATCCGGCCGCCCGTGTGGCCACCGTGCAGCCGGGCGTGGTGCTGTCGGAATTGCAGCGGGCGGCGCGTCCGCACGGCCTGCGCTTCGGACCGGACCCTTCGACGCAGAATCGCTGCACGCTCGGCGGCATGATCGGCAACAACGCCTGCGGACCGCGTGCCGTCGCGTGGGGCCGCACCTCCGACACCGTGCGCGCGGTGCGCATCCTGGACGGCACGGGTACCGAACGCGCGCTGGCCGCCGACCTGTCGGCGGTGCCCGGCCTAGCGGAATTCGGCAGGGCCAATCTCGCGGTTCTGCGCACCGATCTGGGCCGCTTCGACCGGCAGGCGTCCGGATACGGCTTGGAGCATCTGCTCCCCGAACGGGGCGCGTCGGCGGCGAAGGCGTTCGTCGGCAGCGAGGGTACCTGCGGCTTGCTGCTGGACGCGACCGTCGATCTGGTCGCGCTTCCGGCGGCCACCGTGCTCACTGTGCTCGGCTACCCGGATATGGCCACGGCGGCCGACGACGTCTCCGCCGTGCTGGCCTGCGCGCCGATCGCGGTGGAAGGTATCGACGCGCGGCTGGTCGACGTGGTCCGGGCGCATCGGGGCACGGTGCCCGACCTGCCGCGCGGCGGCGGTTGGCTGTTCGTGGAGACCGCGGGCGAGACCCAGGCCGACGCGCTGGCCGTCGCACAGCGGCTGTGCCGGACCACGGGCGCGATGGACACCCGGATCGTCACCGATCCGGGGACGGCGGCGGCGCTCTGGCGGATCCGGGCCGATGGCGCGGGGCTGGCGGGTCGTACGCCCGATGGTCGGCCGGCGTGGCCGGGATGGGAGGACGCTGCCGTCCCACCCGCGCGGCTCGGCGCCTACCTGCGCGATTTCGCAGAACTCACCCGCGACCACGGTGTCGACGGGCTGTTGTACGGGCACATCGGCGACGGCTGCATCCACGTCCGCCTCGACCTCCCGATCGTCGACGCGCCGCGCCGTTTCCGCGCTTTCCTCTTCGACGCGGCGGAGCTGGTCGTGCGGTACGGCGGTTCGCTCTCCGGTGAGCACGGCGACGGCCGGGCCCGCTCGGAGCTGCTCTCGGTGATGTACTCCCCCGCAGTGCTCGACGTCTTCGCCGGATACAAGGCGTTGTTCGATCCCGGCGACGTCCTGAATCCCGGTGTGCTCGTCGCGCCCCGCGCGATCGACGCCGACCTGCGACTGGCCGGGTTGACCGGGGCCCGGCCATCGCTGGGGTACCCGCTGCCGGAAGACGACGGCGATGTCGCGGTCGCGGTTCATCGTTGCGTCGGCGTCGGCAAATGCCGCGCCGACGGCGGTTTCATGTGCCCGTCCTACCAGGCCACCCGGGACGAGAAGGACAGCACGCGCGGGCGGGCGAGGGTGTTGCAGGAGGTGGTGCGCGGCGCGCTGCCGTGGTCGTCGGAGGCTGTGGCGCAGTCGCTGGACCTGTGCCTGTCCTGCCGGGCGTGCCGGTCGGACTGTCCGGCGGGCGTGGACATGGCCACCTACAAGTCGGAGACGCTGTATCGCCGCTACCGCCATCGGCTGCGCCCGATCGATCACTACTCGCTGGGCCGGCTGCCCCGCTGGCTGTCGGCCGCGAGCCGGTTGCCGCGGATCGTCAACGCACTGGCAGGCCGGGGCGCGCTGCGTCGAGTCGGTCTGCGCGCGGCGGGCATCGACCCGCGTCGTGACGTGCCGCGCTTGGCCCTGCGCGGCTTTCGCCGGATCTGGCGCGATCTGGATGAGGGCGCTGCCCTGGCCGAGTCGGCCTATGCGCCCGAGGAGCGCAGCCGTGGTCGCTGGGAAGTCATGCTGTGGATCGATACCTTCACCGACGCGTTCGATCCGGAGATCGCACTGGCGGCGGCTCGGTTGCTGACCACCTTGGGCTACCGCGTCCGGATTCCCGAGCGACGGGTCTGCTGTGGATTGACCTGGATCAGCACCGGGCAGCTCGACGGCGCCCGCGCGCGGCTGCGGGCCACTCTCGCCGCGCTGGAAGAGCACGTGAGCGCGGGCGGCGTGATCGTCGGACTGGAGCCGTCGTGCACCGCCGTCCTGCGCGCGGACCTGACCGAACTGTTGCCGGAGGATCCGCGGTCCGCGCCCACCGCCGCGGCGGTACGCACCTTGGCCGAGTTCCTGGCCGAGCAGCCGACCTGGCGGCCGCCGCGGCGAACCGGGCAGTCGGTGGTGGTCCAGCCGCATTGTCACCAGTACGCGATTCTAGGTTTCGACGCCGAACGCCGGTTATTAGCCAGTATGGGCGTGCGGGTGACGGAAATCACTGGATGCTGCGGTCTGGCGGGAAATTTCGGCATGCAGCGAGGCCATTACGACATTTCGGTCGCGGTGGCTGAGAACGGCATGCTCCCCGCGCTGCGCGCCGCGGGCGAGGACGCGATCTTCCTCGCCGACGGCTTCTCCTGTCGCACCCAGGCCGCTGCCCTGGCCGGGCGAGAGGCGCGGCACCTCGCACAGTTTCTCCTGGAGGAATAGGCCTTTCGGGCCTCGCTCGCGATCCGAGCGGGGTGCGCCGCGCGCTCAGCTGCCGAACGGCAGGGTGCCCGGCGGGATCTGGTAGCCCGAGCTGCCCGCGAAAATCCCACCCCAGGCGTTGAGCAACCAGTTGAGCAGATTGGTGATCATCAGACAACCTCCGTCATCGCTACAGCCAGCTATTTGCCGAACGAAATCAATATCGTCGCGAATCACGTTTCGTTACAACCGATTGCGAAACTATAATCATGCGTGATCGATATGAGAAGAGTTATGGGTGTGATGATAATCCGTCGCGCCCGGGCGGAGGGTGATGCGGCGCCGCGCGCCGCACCGGGCAGAATGAGGCCGGTGCGCAGCGTGACGGTCGAACCGGGAGCGAGCCGGACCCTCATGACGGATCGGCCGATCGATCTGGCGTGCACCCTGGCCCCGCTCGGCCGCGGCACAGGTGACCCGTGCCACCGGGTGACCGCCGACGGCGCGCATTGGCATGCCGCCCGCCTGCCGACCGGGCCGGTCACCTATCGGTTGACGCAGTCCGGCCCGGGCGCGGTGCATGCCGGCGCTTGGGGGCCGGGTGCGGAGGAATTCCTCGCGGGTCTCGACCACATGCTCTGCCTGGACGAGGATGTCTCGGCGTTCCGCCCGGATCACCCGAAGCTCGTCGATGCCCATCGCCGGTTTCCGGGCCTGCGCATGTTGCGCACGGGCCTGGTATTCGAAGCTTTGGTACCGGCCGTGCTGGAGCAGAAGGTGCACACCGTGTCCGCGCGGGCATCGTGGCGGAAACTGGTGCGGCAGTTCGGTGAACCGGCGCCGGGCCCGGCACCGGACGGAATGCGGTTGCCGCCGGACGCCGACACCTGGCGGCGGATTCCCTCCTGGGTCTACCACCGGGCCAACGTCGGACCGCAGCGCGCGCAGACCATCGTGCGCGCGGCGCGGATCGCCGAGTCGCTGGAGCGCGCCGCGCGGGTCGATCCGGCGGAGGCGGCACGCATGCTGTGCAGCGTTCCCGGTATCGGGGTGTGGACAGCCGCGGAAATCGCCCAGCGGGCTTTCGGCGACGCGGATGCGCTGTCGGTCGGCGATTACCATCTCGCCGCCGCGGTGGGCTGGACCCTGCTCGGCCGTCCGATCGATGACGACGCGATGGTGGAATATCTGGAACCGCTGCGTCCGCACCGCTATCGCGCGATCCGCCTGCTGGAAATCAGCGGCCACTTCCACAAACCGAAGTTCGGTCCGCGCACCGCTCTCACCGACCACAGTTGGCATTGAGTCACAGCAGTTAACACAAGTCCCATCGGCGACTACTTTTCCGCAATTTTGGCCAGTCTTTATCCGTCGTTCCTCGCCTGGGCAAAGCAAAACTATAGGTAGTCGCGTCACACTCGGCCATCGCCACATTCATATCGGTACGCGAGGTCGCTGCGGTCGGATAGCAGGCGCTTCGGTATGGCGCGCACCTCATTGTCGATCGAACCGCACAACTGCAGGGGGTTGTTCAGTGGAGCAGAGGCCACCAGGGGATACACCGCGGTCCAGATGCCAGTTCTACCGGCGCGAATGTGATCTGCCCGCCGTGGTCGATCCACCCGAGTTGGGCCGCATCGTGATGCGAGCCGGGTCGGTGTGGGCGTTGACCATGCCGAGCGGTCTGGGGCAGGCGGTCAAGGCGCACCTGCAGAGCAAGAGCGTCCGGCTCGGGCCGATCCTGGCGCACCCGCGGTCGAACCGATGGACTTTCCTGATCGCCCCGGACCTGCCGGAGAACGATACCCGCTTGTTCGCGGAGTTGTTCCGGCTGAACGTGTCGGTCTCCCGGACCGGATCGACGATCGCGTTGCCGTCGCCGACCGCCGCGGTCGGCTCGATCCGATCCTGGATCGTGCCGCCGCGAAACCGATTTCGGCCCTCCGGCCGGGTGGTTGTCGCGGCCATCCGCGCATGGGCGGAGCCTGCGCCGCGCCGCCGCTGAGAACGGCGGTACCCGGGACAACTATCAGCCTCGATCATCGAGGCACGAAGCCGATTTCGGCCGGTTTTCCGCCCGACTGCGCCGGTCGGCGGCGGTACTATCGGGCGCGCGTGAATGCGTCCGGCGACAGCGCTGGGTTCTCGGTCCGTAAACGTCTGCCGCAGCAGACAGCGAAGGAGTCCAATTCGTGAGCATTCAAGGCAACGCGAACATCGACCTGACCGGCGCCACGTGGCGAAGGGCGGGGGAAGGGGCGGGCAACGACAGCGTCGAGATCGCGCTGCTGGCCGACGGACACGTGGGAATGCGCAACGGGAAGGATCCGGACGGGCCGGTGCTGATCTTCACGCCCGCGGAGTGGGCCGCCTTCACCGCGGGCGTGCAGGACGGCGAGTTCGACCGGCCACGATAAGGCACGACGGCCTGGCGAAAATCACGGAATGACACATATTCGGCAACGAAAAGACGTTTGCCGAGGCCGGAGGCGGGTAGCCCGTATGCGTGGACCGTGGGCTCAAGAGTTCCCATCCCCGGTACCGGAAATTGCGGCCGGACGATTGGGTGGAATGGCTGATCGTCGCGCTGTTGTTCGCGGTGGCGGCGGTCGGAGTCTTCGTCCTCACCAGCTCAGTGCTGTCGGCGTTGCTCGTCGGCCTGCTGGTGTGGATCGTGGCCCTCGGTGTCGTGGCCATGTTGTAAGGGTGCGCCGACCGGCCGGGGATCACCCCGGCCGGTGGTCCGGCGCTATCGCCGAAACAGCTTGTTACCCAGCCAGACCAGCGGGTCGTACTTGCGGTCGGCCACCCGCTCCTTCATCGGGATCAACGCGTTGTCGGTGATCTTGATGTGCTCCGGGCAGACCTCGGTGCAGCATTTGGTGATATTGCACAGACCGAGTCCCTGCTCGTCCTGGGCGAGGTCGGCGCGGTCGCCGACATCCAGCGGATGCATCTCCAATTCCGCGATGCGCATCAAATAGCGCGGCCCCGCGAACGCTTTCTTGTTCTCCTCGTGGTCGCGCACCACGTGACAGGTGTTCTGACACAGGAAGCATTCGATGCACTTGCGGAATTCCTGCGACCGTTCCACGTCGACCTGCTTCATCCGGTACTCGCCCGGTTTCAGATCGGCGGGCGGCGTGAAGGAGGGGATCTCGCGCGCCTTCTCGTAATTGAACGACACGTCCGTCACGAGATCCTTGATCACGGGGAAGGTGCGCATCGGCGTCACCGTGATCACTTCGTCCTCGGTGAAGGTGGACATCCGCGTCATGCACAGCAGCCGCGGCCGCCCGTTCACCTCGGCGGAACAGGAACCGCATTTGCCCGCCTTGCAGTTCCAGCGCACCGCCAGGTCGGGCGCCTGAGTGGCCTGTAGCCGGTGGATGATGTCGAGCACCACCTCGCCCTCGTTCACCAGCACGGTGAAATCCTGCAGTTCTCCGCCGTCGAGATCGCCGCGCCAGACGCGGAATTTGGCGTCGTAACCCATCGTTACGCCTCTCGCTCCGTCGAATGCCCGGCCGCGGCCGGGTGCCCGGCGAGTTCATCCGGGGTGTAGTACTTCTCGAGCTCGCCGAGATCGAAAAGGGCGAGCAGATCCGATCGCATTGGTTGCTGGTCCTTGCGCGTCACGGTGACACCGGGGATCGGATCGCCGGCCGTGTCCGGATCGACCGCGCAGACCAGCAGTTTGTTGCGCCAATCCGGATCCATCGACGGGTAGTCGTCCCGGGTGTGCCCGCCGCGGCTCTCGGTGCGCAACAGCGCCGCGTGCGCCACGCATTCGCTGACCAGCAGCATGTTCTGCATGTCGAGCGCGAGATGCCAGCCGGGATTGAACTGGCGGTGGCCCTCCACGGTCACCTGCCGGAACCGGGCGCGCAACTGGGCGAGCTTGTCGATCGCCTCGCGCACCTCGTGTTCCTTGCGAATGATGCCGACCAGGTCGTTCATCGTCTGCTGCAGATCGGTGTGCAGGGTGTAGGGGTTCTCGCCCTTGCCGTCGGCGGGCGGATCGAACGGCGCTACCGCGGCCTTCGCGGCCTTCGTGACATCGTCGTCCGCGACCGACGGCCGCTCGCCGAGTTGTTCCACGTAAGCGGCGGCTCCGAGTCCGGCCCGGCGACCGAATACCAGCAGGTCGGACAGCGAATTCCCGCCCAGTCGATTCGATCCGTGCATGCCGCCGGAGCACTCGCCCGCGGCGAACAGCCCGGGTACCGTGGCCGCACCGGTGTCCGGATCGACCTCGACGCCGCCCATCACGTAATGGCAGGTCGGCCCGACCTCCATCGGCTCCTTGGTGATGTCCACGTCCGCGAGCTCTTTGAACTGATGGTGCATCGAAGGGAGCCGACGCACGATTTCCTCGGCGGGCATCCGGGAGGCGATGTCGAGGAAGACGCCCCCGTGCTCGGTGCCGCGCCCCGCCTTGACCTCTTCGTTGATGGCGCGGGCGACCTCGTCACGCGGCAGCAGGTCCGGCGTGCGGCGTGCGGAGTCGTTGTCGCGCAGCCATTGGTCGGCCTCTTCCTCGGTCTCCGCGTACTGACCCTTGAAGACCGGCGGAATGTAGTCGAACATGAACCGCTTGCCCTCGGTGTTCTTCAGCACCCCGCCGTCGCCGCGCACGCCCTCGGTGACCAGGATGCCCTTCACGCTGGGCGGCCAGACCATGCCGGTCGGATGGAACTGCAGGAATTCCATGTTGATCAGTGTCGCGCCCGCGCGCAGCGCCAGCGCGTGCCCGTCGCCGGTGTATTCCCAGGAGTTCGAGGTCACCTTGTACGACTTGCCGATGCCACCGGTGGCCAGCACCACCGCGGGGGTCTCGAACAGGATGAAGCGTCCGGATTCGCGCCAGTAGCCGAAGGCGCCGGAGATGCGGTCACCGTCCTTGAGCAATTCGGTGATGGTGCACTCGGCGAACACCTTGATGCGTTTCTCGTAGTCGCCGGTCTCGGCGAAATCCTCCTGTTGCAGCGAGACGATCTTCTGCTGCATGGTGCGGATGATCTCGAGGCCGGTCCGGTCGCCGACGTGGGCGAGCCGCGGGTAGGTGTGACCGCCGAAGTTGCGCTGGCTGATGCGGCCGTCCGGGGTGCGGTCGAACAGCGCCCCGTATGTCTCCAGTTCCCACACCCGATCGGGCGCCTCCTGGGCATGCAATTCGGCCATGCGCCAGTTGTTGAGGAACTTGCCGCCGCGCATCGTGTCCCGGAAGTGGACCTGCCAATTGTCCTTCTCGTTGGCGTTGCCCATCGACGCCGCGCAGCCGCCCTCGGCCATCACCGTGTGGGCCTTGCCGAACAGCGATTTGCACACCACCGCGACGGACAGCCCGTGCTCCCTGGCTTCGATGACCGCTCGCAATCCGGCGCCGCCCGCTCCGATCACGACTACGTCGTACTTGTGCCGTTCCACTTCTGCCATGCAGAGAAACTCCTCGATGAGGCGGTCAGTCGATGAACCGCAGATCCGAAATCGTTTGGCTGGCAACCAACATGACGTAGAAGTCGGTCAGCACGAGAGTGCCGAGAGTGGTCCAGGCCAGCGCCATGTGCCGGGTGTTCAGCTTGGAGACCTGCGTCCAGAACCAGTAGCGCACCGGATGCGCGGAGAAGTGCTTGAGCCGCCCGCCGGCGATATGCCTGCACGAGTGGCACGACAGCGTGTACGCCCACAGCAGGATCACGTTGACCAGCAGCACGATATTGCCGAGGCCGAAACCGAAGCCTCCGGATTTGCCGTGGAACGCGACGATGGCGTCATAGGTGTTGATCACCGAAACCACCAGGGCAACATAGAAGAAGTAGCGGTGGGCGTTCTGGATGATCAGCGGCAGTTTGGTCTCGCCGGTGTACTTGCCGTGCGGCTCGGCCACAGCGCAGGCGGGCGGTGAGAACCACACCGACCGGTAGTAGGCCTTGCGATAGTAGTAGCAGGTCAGGCGGAATCCGAGCAGGAAGGGCAGCACCACGAAGCCGAGTGGCAGGATCGCGGGCAGCTCCCCGAACGGCGTCCCGAAATGACTCGAACCCGCCACGCAGGAGGTGCTCAGGCAGGGTGAGTAGAACGGGGTGAGGTAGTGGTAATCCGGAACCCAATATGCCGTGCGCACATACGATCTGATCGTCGCGTAGATGACGAACGCGGCGAGTCCGAGCACCGTGACGAGTGGGGGGATCCACCATCGGTCGGTGCGCAATGTGCGTTCCGAGATTCGGGCCCTTGTTCTGCTGAATACGCCGGTGCCCGCTTCCGGGGCGGCGGTCGGTGCGGCACTCACTGGTGGATGCCTCGCTGATCTTGTGTGCGGGTGGTCATCGTTACCTCCGCAATCGAATGTGATGCTGAGCACCATACGACACGTCCGCTATTGATCGAACGGGGTCTCGACCAACTCGCCCCGCCGTCAACCGTATGATTTGCGCCACATTCGGAGTGCCGCTTGATTGCTTACGCCGAGGAGCGGGCCAACCGGACTTTTCGAACTCGACTCGCGCCGAACGGATTTCGGGTGGGGCCGTCACCGCTGTCCGGCAGGGGCGATACGAGCCCGTGGCAACGGCCCGTCCGGATTTCTGGTAGGCGGATCGAGTCCAGGAACTGGGCAGTGTTTCGACGTGGCCCGCGGGTGACGTGTGATCGGGGCGTCGAAACGGCGTCGGCCGGTCGCTCGACAGCGCCGGATCCGCCATCGACGATGACTTTCGAGGGCGGTGGAAGCGCCGACGCCGTGGGAATTCGCGGCCACGGCATGCATACGTCCTCGGTCGGAGAGCCGCGGCCGGCTGGCACACCCGCAGGGTCCCGCGACCGCGAATTGTCTCGGTCGAGTTCCGTCATGTCCGCGGCTCTCGTCGATGCCGTACCGATGGTGGCAACTCGCGGACTCCGCGGCCCGGAGGTCAGAGCGCTCGGCAGCCATCACGGCGTGCCCGAGGGGCCGGTCGCCCCGCATGGTCGGGGCGCGAGCGGACCGCGATGGGCGGCTCGCACCGCCCATCCGGAAATTACTTCGTCCGCGGCCGAGAGTGAAAGCCCAGCCCCTCGTCCTGCGCGCCCATCCAGGCGGCCTCGTCCGACTTGCTGTCCGGCACGTAGATGACGTCCGGTGCACTGCGCTGGACCGCGGGCGGCGGTGACTGCTCGAGTTCGTCGGCGTCGATGGCGAGCCGCTCGAGGTCGTTCTCCAGCCTGCGGACCGTGCTGGCATCGCCGTACTGGTTACGCAGTACGCCGATGGATTGCCGGAGTTGGCCGACCGCGTAGCGTAGTTCCGCAAATTCGCTGCGAGTCATCGATACCTCCTGAATTCCCTGGCGGACATGCGAACTCGGTACCGTGGCGCGCGGTTGCCCTTCTGCCTTGAGCCGCGCGGTACCGAGTTGTGTGACCCACCGCACAACGTGATCTACAACACAGTACCGAAAGAATCCGCTCCTGGCTCCTCCCAGGGGAAAATCCGATGATTGCCGCCCGGTTGCCGTAGTCAGCCCGCGGCGGCATACCCGGTGCAGGCGCGCGCCGCGGCGACGGCGCGTTCGGTGAGTCCGGCGATGGACAGCGCGACCTCTTCGGCCCGTTCCAGCATCACACTGTGTCCGGCGCCTTCCAGGCGGACCAGTTCGGCGCCGGTCAGTTGGGAAGCCAGGGCTACCGAGTGTGCGAAGGGGAAGATGATGTCCGCCGAGCCGGCCAGCACCAGCACGGGGACGGCGTCGAGGCGGCGCAGAGTCGCCGTCTCGTCGAAAGTGATCAGCGAGTGCAGAAAGCCGGTCATGGTCACCAGCGGCGTGTCGTTGAGCATCGCCGTGGCCAGCGCGGCCACCCGCGGGTTCACCTTCCTGGTGCCGAACTCGGCATCGCGCAGGACCGGCGCGAACAAGCGGCGGGTCAGGTGCCTGGAAGCCTGCACCACGCGCGGTGCCCGGGCGACGGCGGCTTGCAGTGAGTTCACCGTCCGTCGGTGGAGCAGGCGGGCCAGTCCGACCTCGGTGATTCCGGCGGCCGCTGCGGCGAGCAGCCCGACACCGGCGATCCGCGTGCCGATCGCCTCCGGGTACAGCCGGGCATAGGCGAGCACCGCCATCGCGCCCATCGAGTGGCCGACCAGGATCACCGGCCCGGTCGGCGCGACCGTCCGCAGCACGGTGTCCAGGTCGTGGCCGAGCTGCTCGATGGTGTAGGTCGACGGATGCGCCGCACCGGACGCGCCGTGACCGCGATGGTCGTAGAACACCATCCTGGTGTTCTCGCCCCATCGCCGCAGCAGGTGCTCGCGCAGGTAGAACCAGGATTCGGTGCGCAAGCAGTGTCCGTGGACGAAGACGACGGTCGTGGCGGCGTCATCGGCGCCGAAGACGCGGACCGCGAGGGGAATGCCGTCCCCGGCCGACACCGTGACGCGGTGACCGTCGTGATCGGCGGCGCGGCGGGCGATAGTGGTGGACATGGCACTCTCCTGTGGGCGAGGCGCATGATCGGCGCTTCCTGCCCAGTTGTCGGACTGGATTTCCGCGCCGTTACCGGCCCACACCTGCCGTTATGGACACGTTGTCCAACCGAGGCTGCCGGTCGATCCAACAGCGCTCGCCGCCCCGCACAGGAAAATCTACGGAATGATAGTTCAGCGACTAGATTCCTTTAGATTTAGATCCTCGGTGCGACGAGGAGAATCTGCGTCTTTCTAGGAGAAATCCGATACCGGTAAATATTGCGAGAGCGAGGGTCCGTCGCACGCGCTTCGCCCGCGACGGACCCGCTGCTTCGCTCAGGCCTCCGCGCGCGGACGTGTCGGCGGTAGGAAGGGCCGCAGGAGGTTCTCCTCGGTCGATGCGCCCATCTGCCATTCGGCGATCCAGGGCCCGGTCCCCTCGCTCGGATCGAGGACGCCGCTCTCCAGCCACTCGTACCGGCCGTCGAGCACGCCGCGGGTGAGGGTGCGGTCGTCATCGTCGGTGTTCTCCCACAGTGCGTCGAACAACCGGCGTACGCGCAGCCGCGACTGCCTGCAGAAGACGTCGGCCAGTTCCTCGGCCGCCTTGCCTTCCGCCGCGTCCGCGGCGAGCAATGCCTGGGCCCGCACGCAGGCCGCCGACATCGCGAACAACTCGGCGCCGATGTCCACGATCCGGCCGAGGAAGTTCTGCCGGTACTCCAGGCCCGCCTGCCAGCGGCCCATCGCGTACATCAGCGACCTCGCCTGCTTGCGCGAGCTGCGCTCGACGAATCGCAGGTGCCGGGCGAGCACGCCGAATTCGGTGTATGCCGCGGGCACCGTCCCCGCGCCGACCGCGAGCTGCGGGAACCACTTGGCGTAGAAACCCGTCGCGCCGACCGCCGCCTTCGCCTTGTCCTTGAACTCGGCCTTGCGGTCGACCAGCGCGCCCGCGGCCGCCATGTGCGCATCGGCCATCTCCCTGGCGATCAGCAGTCGCATGATCTCGCTGGAGCCTTCGAAGATGCGGTTGATCCGCAGATCGCGCACCAGCTGCTCGGCGGGCACGGCCCGTTCGCCCCGCGCGGCGAGCGAAGCCGCCGTCTCGTAGCCCCGGCCGCCCCGGATCTGCACGAGTTCGTCGGCGATCTGACAACTCATCTCACTGGCCCACAGCTTGGCCAGCGCCGCCTCGATCCGGATGTCGTTGCGGCCTTCGTCGGACATGGTGGCCGACAGGTCGAGCGCCGCTTCCAGGGCGAACGTCGTCGCCGCGATGAACGAGATCTTCTGGCCCACGGCCGCGTGCTCACCGACCGGCCTGCCCCACTGCACGCGCTGGGTGCTCCACTCCCGCGCGATCTTCAACGACCACTTGGCGGCCGCGGTGCACATCGCGGGGATGGCCAGCCGGCCCGCGTTCAGGGTGGTGAGCGCGATCTTGAGGCCGTCGCCCTCCCGGCCGATCAGGTTGCGCTTGGGCACCCGGACGTCGTGCATGCGGGTCAAGCCGTTCTCGATGCCGCGCAAGCCCATGAAGGAGTTGCGCCGCTCCACGGTGATGCCAGGGGAATCGGCTTCGACCACGAACGCCGAGATGCCGCCGCGGTGCCCCTCGCTCTTGGGCACCCGCGCCATCACCACCAGCAGCTCGGCGACCACGCCGTTGGTTGTCCACAGTTTCACGCCGTTGAGCAGGTAGGCCTCACCATCGTCGGTCGGCGTCGCGGTGCTGGCCATCCGGGCCGGGTCGGAACCGACATCGGGCTCGGTGAGCAGGAACGCGCTGACCGCCCCGGCGGCGCAGCGCGGCAGGAATTCGGCCTTCTGCTCGTCGGTGCCTGCCAGCTTGAGCGGCTCGGGCACCCCGATGGACTGATGCGCCGACAGCAGTACGCCGAGGCTCGGGTGCGTCGAACCGGCCAGCATCAGCGCGCGGTTGTAACCGACCTGGGAAAGTCCCTGGCCGCCATAGGATTGCGGGATCTTCAAGCCGAAGCAGCCGAGTTCGGCCAGGCCCTTGACGTACTCGTCCGGGATCCGGTCCTCCGCTTCGATCACCGATCCGTCGATCGACTCGCACAGCTTCCGCAGCCGGGACAGGAACGCGTCGGTGCGCTCGGCGTCCTCGGGACCGGGCTGCGGATACGGATGGATGAGATCGAGCCGGAACCGTCCCAGGAACATCTCCTTGGCGAAGGATGGCTTGACCCAGCTCGTTTCGCGGGACTCCTCGACCAGTGCGCGGGCCTGCTCTTCGGTGGCGTCGACTTTCGCGGCTGTCGCCATGATGTCCTCCCTCGGACGTGATCAGGATCACATCCGAGTGTAGGAGGGTTTGTTACCCATCGGTAGGGCTGCCGTTCGAGATAAATCTACGAATATCTAGTGATCTTGAAAGACGGGTGAATAGTCGGCAATCAGCCGCAGGACGTCTGGCCGGGCGATCACACCGAGCGCAAGTAGCGGCCGAAGTGCGGGACCGTGAAGCCGATGGTGCCGCGCTCGGCGGAATAGATGAGACCTTTCTTGATCAGACCGTCACGGGCGGGCGAGAGCGATGCCGGCTTGCGGCCGAGTTCGTTGGCCACCGCCGCGGTCGCCACCGGTCCGTCGTCGCCGGCCAGGTCGGCCATGGCGCGCATGTATTCGCGTTCGGCGGGCGTAGCTCGCTCGTAACGGGAACCGAAGAACCCGACCGCGAGCTCCTCTTCCGCGGTGGGTGAGGCCACCTCGACGTCCTCGGCCGTGATCGGGCTCTCCGGGGCCTGATCCCAGGCGGCCTTCCCGTACGACTGCACGAAATACGGATAGCCATCGGCCTTGTCGTACAGCGCATCCAGCGCCTCGTCGGTGAACTTCACGTCTTCGCGCTGGGCGGGCGCGATCAGCGCTTGGTCGGCGGATTCCCGGTCCAGCCGGTCGATCCGGTGATAGCTGAATAGTCGCTCCGAGTAGCTCTTCGACGCGGACAGCACGGCGGGCAAGTGTGGGAGGCCCGCGCCGACCACGATCAGCGGCGCGGCGTCCTGACTCAGTTCGTGGCACGCGCCGCAGATCGCGGAGATGTCGGCGGGGCCGAGATCCTGCATCTCGTCGATGAAGATCGCGATGCCGACGCCGATATCGCCGGCCAGCGCCGCCGCCTCGACGAGCAACTCCACCAGATCGATCTCGATATCGCCGGAATCGGCCCGGCCGCTCACCGCCGGTACATCGATGCCGGGTTGCCAGCGTTCCCGCATGCCCTTGTCGGCGGTGGCGCGCAGGGCGAAAGCCTTGAGGATGCCGAGGAAGTCGTCCACCCGCTCCGGATTTCGGTGCGCCGTCGCGATCGCCCGCGCCGCCATGTGCAACGCCGAGGACAGCGGGCGGCGCAGTTCCTGGTCCGGCCGCGCTTCGATTTTGCCGGTGCCCCAGCCGCGCGAGATCGCGGCGGAGCGAAGCTGGTTGAGCAGCACCGTTTTACCGACGCCGCGCAAGCCGGTGAGCATGACGCTGCGCTCCGGGCGGCCACGTGCGACGCGTTCGAGAACGATGTCGAAAGCGGTGAGTTGCTTGTCGCGCCCAGCCAATTCGGGCGGGCGCTGTCCGGCTCCGGGAGCATACGGATTCCGCACGGGGTCCATGCCCGGACACCGTAGCGCGTTTCGTCCGGATAATCTGACCGCATCTACGGCGTGTCCTAGAAAGCCCTAGCGGCCGGTATTGCACTATTGCTCTCGCCGCCGGTTCCCTAGGCTGGCGGCGGTTCGCCAGAACGGTCGCGCGCCACGGCGCGGGAGAACGGAGGGGCATGTCCGACGAACCGACGCCAGCGGGCCTCGCGGAAGTGGTCGGGTCCTGGAACGTCCCCGCGGGCGCCACGGTAGCCCAGCGCATCCGGTCCAACATTCTCGTCGCGATCGAACGCGGCTACGACGATCCCCAATTGGTCGCCGATCTCGCGGTCGGTCCGCTGGTCATGGCGCTCGGCCAACTCGAGGTCGAACTGGCCGAGGCGCGCCGCAGGATCGACGAGCTCGAGCGCGCGGTGCACCGCGGGCAGTGCTGAGCGCGGTTGTCCTCTCCGTGACCTCGGCCGAGCGGTGAGATCTCCGCGTGACCCGGGCCCTCGCACCCGTTTCCCCTTGAGGGTGCAGCGATACCCGCGGTGATGGAAAAGATGCTGCTCTGTGCGCTGGACAACATCGCGTCGGCACCGTAATCTCTTCGTGACTTAGTGGAACAAGTCGCTTCGTAAGTGAAACGGCGCCACTAGTTACCGCCTAAACGACTGTCGGGGCCAACCGGTCTCGGTCGTCGTGCCGGGGACCCACAGGTTCGTCTGGGGTGAATCCTCGCGGCCATGCCGGTCGTGGGGTAGGGCCGCTCTCCCGGCCCGAACCCGTCAGCTAACCCGGTCGGCGGGAGAGCAGCAAGATCGGAGACGTAGCTCGGTGGGTAAACACAGCTTGCAACGGGATTCTCGGGTTCCGAATTCCGTCAAGGGTGCGATTGTCATGGGTGCGGTGGCCGCGACCGGCGCCATGCCCGCGATTCCGGCCATGGCCGCGACCATCAACGTTCCCGGTGTCGGCAATTTCGACGTTCCGCAAGAATGGGAACAGCCGGTTCAGCAGCTCAATCAGCAGATCCAGCAGGCGCTCGCGGCCGCTCCCGCCGCCCCTCCCCAGGCGCCGCAAGAGGTCGCTCCCCAGGCTCCCAACTTCGCGCCCATGCTGCCGGGCCTGTTCGGTCAGCAGCAGAACAACTCCCCGGGCGACATCGCCCTCGACGCCGCCAGGACCAAGGTCGGCGCTCAGTACTCGTGGGGCGCCGCGGGTCCCCGTTCCTTCGACTGCTCCGGGCTCGTCCAGTGGGCGTTCCGCCAGGCGGGCATCGAACTCCCCCGCACAAGCTTCGAGCAGTCGCACGTCGGCGCTCCGGTGGCCTACCACGACCTGAAGCCGGGTGACATCGTCATCACCAACGGCGGCGGTCACGTCGGCATCTACGCGGGCGACAACAAACTCCTGAACGCGGTGCAGACGGGTACGCCGGTGTCCTACACGCCGCTGCGCCCCGACATGGTGGTCACCGCACGCCGTATCGTCTGACGAGTGGCCCGCGCCGAATCCGGCATCCAGAGCAGCGCTACCCAGGCCCGCGTCGACTCGTGGACCTGGGCGGTGCGCCTGTTCAAGACCAGATCCGCTGCCGCGGAAGCCTGTCGTGGTGGACATGTCCGGGTGAACGGCGCGACGGCCAAGCCCGCGCAGTCCGTGCGTCCCGGTGATGAGGTCCGCATCCGGGCGGGCGGCGTCGAACGTATCGTCATCGTGGAGCGGATCGTCACCAAACGCGTCGGCGCTCCGATCGCCGCGCAATGCTTGATCGATCGCAGTCCGCCCCCTCCCCCGCGCGAGATAGTGGCGAGCATGCCTCGTCGCGATCGCGGTGCGGGGCGGCCCACCAAGCGTGAGCGTCGCGAGACCGATCGGCTCATGGGCCGACCAGAGCACTGATCGAGCAGATCAGATCATGGCCACCGGGCTCAAGCTGCCCGCCAGGTAGCGCGCCCTGCACTCGCCGCGGCGCAATTTCCCGCTGCTGGTCTTGGGAATCCGTCCCGTCTCCACGAGCAGCACCGCTCCCGGCATCACCTCGTGCGCGGACGCGACCGCGGTGCGGATGCGCCGAGCCAGGGCGAAGAGTTCGATGGGCTCGCGTCCGCCGATGGCGACCAGTTCCGCGACCACAACCAGGTCTTCTCGCAGCCCGTCGTCGTGCCCGAACGCCGTCACGTGGCCCGATCTGACCTCCGGAGCACATGCCTGCACCGTCGCCTCGATGTCGGCGGGATAGTGATTGCGTCCGTCGACCACGATGACGTCCTTGCGGCGGCCCGCGATATAGAGCTGCCCTTCGTGCTGGAACCCGAGATCCCCGGTGCGCAGCCAGCGGGCGCCGCTTCCGGGCACCGTTGCGCCGAAGATCTCCGCGGTGGCGTCCGGCCTGCCGAAATAGCCGTCGCAGACATTGTCTCCGACCACCCAGATCTCGCCGACGCGTCCCGCGGGCAGCGCTGCCCCCGCCATCGGATCGACGATGCGCAACTCCTGCCCGACGGGTGCGCCACACCCGACCAGCGGCACACCGTCCCCGGCCTCCGCGGTCTCGGGTAGGGCGACCGCGCGCCCCTCGGCCAGTGCCGCCCGGTCGAATCGGTGCCACACCGGGGCATCGTGCCGGCCGCAGACGGTGACCGCGAGGGTGGCCTCGGCCAAGCCGAAGCCGGGGGTGTGCGCGTGATGGCGGAAACCGTACGGGCCGAAGGTCTCGGTGAACGCCTCCAGCACGTCGGCGCGGACCGGCTCCGAGCCGTTGAGCACGAGGTCCAATCCGGACAGGTCCAGCCCGGCTCGCTCGGCGGGGGTAGTGCCGGACACCGCGAGTTTCAGTCCGAAATCGGGGCATCCCGTGGTGCCGGCGCGGTAGTCGGCGATGGCGTGCAACCACCGGGCGGGGCGCTTCACGAACTCCGCAGGCGCCAGCGTGATGCCGTGCACGCCCAGGAACAGCGGTAGCGCGAGGCCGAGGATCAGACCCATGTCGTGGAAGAACGGCAGCCAGGTGACGATCGGCCGATCGTCCGCGCCCGATACAGCGTGCCCGAGCTGCGTCAACGCCGTGGTGAGGTTCTCGTGGGTAACCCGGACGCCTGCGGGAGACCTGGTCGAACCGGAGGTGTACTGCAAGTAGGCCAGGTTGTCGGATACCGGATCTATGACCGGTGCAGCGGCATCCGGTGCGGACGAATCCGCCACCGACCCGACCGCTTGTGTGCCGAAACGCGTCTTCAGGGATTCCGCGTACCATGGCGCACCCGCCGCCGCGGCCACCGGAGATGCGGTGACCTGCTCGAGCGGAACATACTCGGGGACAGGCAGAGCCGACCCCACGGTGAGTACGCGGCCCAGTGCGGGTCCGAGGATCGGTGCGCTGATCTCGTCGTGCGCCGAAATCAGACCGAGCGTGGGCCGGGCGTCGGCGAGCACGGCTTGCAGACGGTCGCGGTTGCGGGTGCCCGCGGCCGGGAACAGCGGCACCGCGACTCGATTGCTGTAGAGGCAGGCGAGAAACGCGACGGCGTAATCGATTCCGTGCGCGCACAGGATGCCGACCCGGTCACCGGGCGCGCTCTCCTGCCGCAACCGTGCCGCCAGCGCACCCGCTGCAGCGTGCAAGCCGGCGTAGGTGAGCGTGACGGGTTCGCGCTGCTGAACGCGGAAACGCAGTTCGGTGAAGGCGGGCTCGTCCGGCCGCGTGGCGGCCCACGCGGCCACCGAAGTCGCGAATCCATCGGCCGCCGGGTGGTCGGCGCTGGTCACGAGTCCGCTCCCAGGTTGGCGGCGACCCGATCCAGCAGGGCCGCGCCGAGGGCGGTGATGGTGGGGTGCTTGAACAACTCCGCGGTGGCGATCCGGACGCGCAGCCGCGCTTCCAGGTTCCGTCGCATCTCGATCGCGAGCAGCGAGCTGAGCCCGAGGTCGTTGAAGTCGGCCGCCGGGTCGATGCGTTCGGCGGGCAGCTCGAGCGTGGTCGCCAGGACGCGGCGGATCGTCGTGGTCAGCGGTTCGGCGGGCGCGGGTGTCGCGGCGGATCGGGTGCGATCGGGACGCGCATCGAGCGTCGGCGCGAGCAGATTCGTCAACCGCATCGCGACCGGGGAGGCGTCGGCCGTCGGCGTGTGTTCCAGCGCCAGCAGATAGGGGCCGTCGTACCGCAGGACCTGGGACAGCACGGCGCTTCCGTGTCGCACGTCGAACGCCGCGACGCCCGCTCGCCGCAGATGACCCGCTCCACCTGCCGCCGCGGCGAGACCGGCGTCCCACAGGCCCCAGCCGATGCTCAGGATCCGCCTGCCCGGATCACGCTGTGCGAGGGCATCCATGGCCGCGTTGGCGGCGGCGTAAGCAGCTTGCCCCGGGGCTCCGAGCGCACCGGTGGCCGAGGAGAACAGCAGAACGAAGTCGGTGGCGTCGGCGGCGGTGAGTTCGATCAGATTGCCCGCCGCGGTGGACTTGGGCAGGAACACCCTGGCCAGCTGGCCCGCGGTGACCGCGTCGAACCCGGCGTCCTGCAGTACTCCCGCCGCGTGCACGACGCCGCGGATCACCGAGTCGGAGGCTCGGATATCGCTGAGCGCGTTGGCCAGATCGACCCGGTCGGCGGCATCGCAGCGCACCACGACGATGCGGTCCTCCAAGCCGTCGAGCAGAGCGGGCACCGGGCGCGGCGCGCGGGTCAGCACCACGACGTCGCGCGCGCCCGCCTCGAGCAACCAGCGCACGGCGACCGAACCGAGCGCGCCCAGCCCACCGGTGACGACGTACGTTCCGCTCGGGTCGATGCCGACCACCGGCAGGGCGCGCACTCGCGCGGGCGTGAAGCGCCGCACCGCGACCTCGCCCGCCGAGAGGCGCAGCTCGCCGGGAATCGCGCTGTCGGCAGTCGTCGCCAGCTGGGTGAGCAGCGGCAGGTTTCCGAGGTCCGGGTCGGTCCAGACCAGCCGCACCGGCCGGTCCGTCTCGAGCTGCAGTGAGCGCACCAGTCCGGCTACGGCCGCAGGGACGACCGGTGCCGCCGCGCCGGGCTCGTCGGCCCGGGAGACCGGCAGCACGACCGTAATGGACGCGGTGGCGTCGTGGCCGGAGATCAGTTGCAGCAGTTCGAGAATGCGACCGGTGGTCGTGGCGGCGCTCTCGTCGTGGCGCGCGCCGGAGTCCGCCGGCCACACGACCACTACGCCGTGGCCGCTGCCGCGCCCGGTCGGCATCGCGGCGACGAGCGGGCTCGCGTCGTCCGGTTCACGCGCGATCCGCTCGGTCGGCAACTCGGCGTCCAGCGCGCGGGCGAGCCGGACCGCGAGATCGGACGCGCCCACCACCACCGCACGCCGCACGAGGGTTCCGGCCGGGCCGCCGAGCCCGAGCGAGCCGGGATCGCACGTCTCCCAGACCTCTTGGCGGAAGGGGGCGGTCTGCGTCGCCTGCTCGGCACGCGCCACGCGGAACCCGTCGGAGCTTTCCTCGTCCGCCGCGTCGGCGTAACGGACATGCACGCCGGAGAAGGCGAGACAGGGTACGCCGTGCTGGTCGGTCGCGACGATGTCGCCGACCAGCCCGGTATCGCTGCGCTCCCGGATCAGGGCGTGTACCTCGAGCACGTGGCGATTCGGCTCGTGCGACAACCAAGCCGCATCGATGCCGATCGGCAGCGGAATCGACGTTGTGGGCAGTTCGTCGAACACCGCCGCGGCGAGCACGTGCAGGCAGCCGTCCAGCGTTGCGGTGTGATGCAATTCGGCGGCGTCGAACAATCCCAGCGCACGTCCGGTGCCCGCGGCTATGCCGCGCAGCGGGCGGAACCGAGGCCCGTACTCCAGCCGCCTGCGGCGCAATTCCTGGTAGAACGCGCCGGTGGTGACCACGCGCATGTGATGCCGCGCGGCCCGATTTGCGTCGACCACCCGCATCCATGCGACGATATCGGCGGGTGTGGGGTCACCGGCGGGCCGGGCCGAAGCCAGCGTCCTGGTGCCCGTGACCTCCGCCCGTACGCTTTCCTCCGGCCCCGGCCCGAGATAGACGACCTCGGGCAGAACGCTCGGGTCGGTCCTCTCGTGCACGGCGAAGTCGGCCACGGCGGCCGTCCCCGCGGTATCGCGGGCGAGGTGCAGGAGCCTGCGCAGCCAGAAGACGGCGGGGACGATGTTGTCGCCCTGGACCACGTGATCGGCGAGATCTTCGGCGTCGAAAACGGTTTCGGGGACATGCGCGCTCGCGGGACCGGCCACCAGCAGCGGGAACTTCCGCTTGCGCCACCGCCGCGGTGCGGACGTGGTGAAGGGGCCGAGCGCCGACCAGTCGATCGGACGCCCCTCCAGGTGCAGCCGGGCCACGCCGGTGAGGAAGCCGCTCGCCTCGTCCTCCCGCGTGGCCACGGAATGCGCGCCGTCGCGGAAGTCCGGATATTCCCGCACCGCCGAGAGCAGCACCGGATGCGGGCCGATCTCGAGCACGGTCGAGAATCCGTCTCCGGCCGCGCGCTCCAGCGCGGCCGCCAACTCCACCGTGCCCGCGGCATTCTCGGCCCAGTAGTCGCGGTCCATAGCCGCAGTGGTGAGTTTCACGCCCCGCCGCGCCGTCGAATACACCGGCAGGCGCGGGACGAGCGGGGCGATCTCGGTCAACGCGCCGACGAACGGCGCGAGCACGGTAGCGACCTGCGGGCTGTGCGCGGCGAAGTCGACCGCGAGCCTGCGCGCGAACATGGTGCGGCGCGTGGCTCGCCGCACCAGCGCGTCGATGTAGCGCGGCGTCCCGGACACGACCACCGATCGTGGGCCGTTGACCGCGGCGATGGCCACCTCCGCCCGCATCGGTTCCACGAGTCTGGCGGCTTCGTCCTGGTCCGCCTCCAGCACCGCCATCGCGCCGTGCCCGTCCAGATGCGCCAGGGTCGCGCTGCGCAGCACCACCACGCGCGCGGCATCCGCGAGGGACAGCGCGCCGCTCACCGCCGCGGCGGCGATCTCGCCCGAGCTGTGCCCGGCTACGGCGTCGGGGCGAATCCCCCACGCCGCCAGCAATTCCGCCAGCGCGATCTGGAACGCGAACAAGGCGGGCTGCACCAGATCGGTGGGTTGCGTCTCACCGGCGGCGGTGAAGCCGTGGCGCGGCGTCCACACCCGCGGCCCGCCCGCCGTCACGATCGCGTCGGTCGCCTCGGCGAGCGCGGCGGCGAAGACCGGATACCGCGCCGCCAGCGCACGGCCCATCTTCGGATGCTGACCACCTTGGCCGGAGAACAGGAACAGCAGCCCGCCGCGGCGGCGGCTCGCCACCGGGACGAGCGCCGCATCGGCGTCGCCGCGGCCCAAGGCGCGCAGTCGGTGCACCGCGTCCGCGCGATCGTGCGCGACGATCGCCGCCCTGGTCGGCTCGCAGATCGAGCGCGCCGTGGCGGACACGAACTCGGGCAACGGGGGCCGTTCCCCGTCCAATTCGCCGGCCAGCCGCAGCGCGCGTTCGCGCAGTTCCTCGTCGTCGCGTGCGGTGAGCGGCAGCAGCATCGGGAAATGGTCACCATGATCCGGCCGGGTCGGTGGGACGCCCCGCAGGACGATGTGCGCGATCGTGCCGCCGAATCCGAACGAGCTGACCCCCGCCACGCGTTCGGGCGCGGCCACCCGGCTCCAATCCACCGGCTCGGTCGGCACGCGCAGGCCCCGTTCGGCCAAGTGCAGCAGAGGGTGCTCGGTGTGCAGGTGGATCGTCGGGGCGATCACCCCGTGATGAATGGACAGCGCGGTCTTCACCATCCCGGCGACTCCGGCGGCGGCTTCCAGATGTCCGATATTCGCCTTCACCGAACCGATCCAGAGGGGATCGCCCGCGCCGTCGCCGAGCGCCGCCGCGAGCGCGCCGACTTCCACCGCGTCGCCCAGCGGCGTTCCGGTGCCGTGGCATTCGATGTACCCGGCGCTGCTGGGCGCGCGCCCGGCCCGCGACCACGCGGTGCGCAACGTCTCCTGCTGCGCGCGGCCGTTCGGCGCGTACAGGCCGTTCGAGCGCCCGTCCGACCCGACCGCGGTCCCGACGATCTCCGCGTACACCCGGTTTCCCTCGCGCACCGCGTCCGCGCTGCGTTGCAGCACCACGACGGCGCAGCCGTCGCCGCGGGCGTAACC
This sequence comes from Nocardia sp. NPDC004573, assembly GCF_053602135.1. NCBI lineage: Bacteria > Bacillati > Actinomycetota > Actinomycetes > Mycobacteriales > Nocardiaceae > Nocardia > Nocardia sp. NPDC004573. The sequence goes on along the minus strand of NZ_JBSGDA010000020.1, from coordinate 100,378 downwards.
GTCGGCGGTGGCGTCGAACGGAGCCGACCGTCCGCCCGGCGAGAGGAAACCGCTGTCGGCCAAGTAGTTCGAGGTGTGCTCGAGAAGCACCAGATTGACGCCGCCCACGATGACGAACGGCACCGTGCCGTCGGCCAGCAGCCGGACCGCGAGGTCCACCGCGGCGAGCGAGGACGAACAGGCGCTGTCGAGCACCAGGCTCGGTCCGTGCAGATCGAGCACGTACGACAACCGGTTGGCGATGATGCTGAGCGCGGAGCCGGTCACCGCGTAGGGAGCGTCGTGGCCGGCGCGGCCGAGCACCGCGATGCCGTGGTCGTACCCCGACGCGCCGAAGACGACGGCGGCGCCGGAACCCCGGACGCGATAGCCGATCCCGGCGTCGTCCAGCGCCTCGACCGCGACTTCCAGCGCGAGCCGTTGCTGCGGGTCCATCACCGCGGCCTCGCGGTCGGAGATGGCGAACCAGTCGTTGTCGAAGGACTCGACGTCATCCAGGTACCCGCCGCGCCGGGAACCCAGCCGTCCCGCCGGCGGGGTGGACGTGGCGTCGCGGCCCTCGATCAGCAGCCGCCAGAACTCGGCGGCGCTCGCCGCTCCTGGCACTCGGCAGCCGATGCCGATGACGGAGACGGGGGGATGCGAGCCTGCGGGATCCGTGGGCGCGCCGCTCATCGCATCGCGAGGTACTCGACAAGCTGTTCGATGTCCGGATGGTCGTAGATCGCGGTCAGCGGAACCTCGACTCCCATGGCGTCCTCGAGATGGGCGGTCAGCCTCGCGAGTTGGGTGGAACCGAGGCCGAGATCGGTGAAGGGCGAGGTGGTCGACACCGCGGCGGCGTCGACACCCAATAGGTCCGCGACAGCCAGGACGGCGGCGCACGTGAGAGCGGCGTGCTGGCTACGACCCAGCGAACCGTCGTTCTCCGGTGCACCGCGGTGCCCCTCCGGAAGGCTGGGCCGCATCGCGTTCTCCCTCCCCGTCGCCCCGGCTGCTGTCACTCACTCGAGAACGGTACCCCCGCGATTATGCCGGAGAATCCGCCCTGAGCAAGGTCGCATATCCGCTGCCAGCCCGGCTCTTTCGCGAACCGGCGATGATCGCATACCGTGGCACCGTGACCGAACCGGACAGCGGTGCCGACACCCGTGCCGAGCGCACGCCCACTCTGCCCGTCCTGCTGCGCTGCTGCGCCGCCTTGGCCGCCACGCCGGGCCGCTTGTTGCGGCCGCGCCGCCCTGATAAGGAGCTGCTGGCGAACCTCGAGGTGCTGCCGCCGCCGGCCGCGAGCGCGACCGTCCGGCTGACCGTGCTGACCCAGGCCACCATGTCCGCGCCGACCACCATCGTGGCCGAGGGCGTGCGCAGCCTGCGGGAGATGCGGCTGTCGATGGCGGCATTCCTGGTCGAGCATCCGAAGGCCCGCTTCCTCATCGATCCCGCCCTGTGCGCGGGCGTGCACGATCGCGTGCTGCCCGAACTGCCGTTCCCCGTTCCGCTGCTCGTCGCGCCGGACAAGCCGGTGCTCGGCCTGTCCGACGCGCTCGCCGCGCACGATGTCGCGGGCGAGGACATCGATTTCGTGGTGCCGACCCACCTGCACTGGGATCATGTGTCGGGCCTGCTCGAGTTGCCCGCCTCGGTCGAGATCCGCTTGCCGCGCGCGGAATACGACTGGGCGCTCGGCGGTCGGCACGCTCCGGCCGGCGTGGCGCGCGGCCCGCTGCGGGGGCGCGACTTCGACCGCTTCGAGTTGGACGGACCGCCGGTGCTGACCTTCCCGCGCAGCAAGGACCTGTTCGGCGACGGGTCGGTGCTGCTGGTCGATCTCGCGGGGCACACGCCGGGCAGCATCGGCGCGCTGCTCGCGGTGGACGACGGCAGCCGCGTCTTGTTCGCGGGCGACGCCGTCTGGAGCAAGTTGCAGGTCGACCTGCTGCGGGAGAAGGCGCCGATGCCGGGCAAGTTGTTCGACGCCGACCGCGACGCCGCCTTCACCACGATCCACCGCCTGCACGCGCTACCCGACGGCATCGAACTCGTCGCGAGCCACGACTACGCCGCCGTCACCGCCCGCGCGGCCAAGTGATTCCGGTCAGCCGACCACCACGGTGTCGGCGAGCCGGGCCGTGATCAGCTCCTCCGCTTCGCTCACCATCCGGCCGATCAGCTCGGCGCAGGTCGGGATGTCGTGGATCAGACCCTGGCACAGGCCGACCGACCAGATGCCCGCGTCCAGGTCGCCTTCCTCGAACACCCGGCGGCCGCGCGCTCCCGCGACCAGATCCCGCACGTCGTCGAAGGTGCCGCCGGCCTTCTCGATCTCGACGACCTTGCGGCTGATCTCGTTGTCGGCCACCCGCGCGGTATTACGCATGGTGCGGAAGATGAGCCGGGTGTCGCGCTCGGAGTTCGCGACGATCTTCTCCTTGACCTTCTGATCGATCGCGGACTCCTGGGTGCACAGGAACCGGGTGCCCATGTTGACGCCGTCCGCGCCGAGGGCGAGTGCGGCGACCAGGCCGCGGGCGTCGGCGATGCCGCCGGAGGCGATCATCGGGATGCTCAGCTCGCGGGCGGCGGCCGGGATGAGCACCAGGCCGGGCACGTCGTCCTCACCGGGATGGCCCGCGCACTCGAAGCCGTCGATGCTGACCCCGTCCACGCCGATCCGCTCGGCTTTCAGCGCGTGCCGCACGCTGGTGCACTTGTGCAGCACCTTGATGCCCGCGTCCTTGTAGTAGGGCAGGAACGGCTCCGGGTTGCTGCCCGCCGTCTCGACGATCTTGACGCCGCTGTCGATGATCGCCCGCACGTATTCCGCGTAGGGCGGCGGGTTGATCGAGGGCAGGATGGTGACGTTCACGCCGAACGGCTTATCGGTCAGCTCCCTGGTGCGCGCGATCTCGCGGCGCAGATCGTCCGGGGTCGGCTGGGTCAGGGCCGTGATGAAGCCGAGCCCGCCCGCGTCGGCGACTGCCGCGACGAGTTCGGCCCGCCCGACCCACATCATGCCGCCCTGCACGATCGGATGTTCCACCCCGAACTTCTCGGTGAACCTGGTCCGCAGCATTGCGCTTCTCCTCTATCTCGCGCGGGCGTGCCGGTTCGCCCGTTGGGGTCGATGGTGACACGGTAATCACCCCGCATTCAACTCGTAAGTGAGCCGAGGTTCGCATAGTCGATGATCTTCGCCGGCTCGGTTTCGGCGTCGATACCGGTTGCTAGATTGCTAAGTTGCCTGCTAGAAGGCGTATGTCCGGCCCGAGGGTCGCAGCCGGGCTGATTAACCCGGATTCATTCTCGAATCCCTTGCCGGGGGTTTAAGTTAGTTGCTATTCTGCACCCGATTCAGCCCGTCGCCGCCGTCGGACCACCCGGCGGTCCGATGGCGGTCCGAGAGGAGTTCGTGGCAATGACCACCGGGGCAGCAGCGCTCGACGAGCCGATCAGGTCGCGGCGCAACCACTGGAACAACCAGATCGCCGTGCACGCGCAGATGCGCCCGGACGCGGTCGCCGTGCGATTCCGCGGCGTGGACACCACCTGGCGGCAACTGCACGAACGATCGCTGAAGTTCGCCGACGGCTTGGCGCGCCGTGGCGTCGGATTCGGCGACCGGGTGCTGATCCTGGCGTTGAACTACCCCGAATATCTGGAAGCCGTGTTCGGCATCAACGCGCTGGGCGCGATCGCGGTCCCGGTCAACTTCCGCCTCACCCCGCCGGAGGTCGCCTACATCGTCAGCGACAGCGGAGCCGAAGCGGTCGTCACCGACACCGTGTTGCAGCCGCTCGCCGCCGCCGTACAGGCGCAGGCGCCCGCGCTGGAGACCCTCGTGGTGATCGGCGGCGCGTCCGCCGACGGCGCGATCGGCTTCGACGACCTGCTCGCCGAACCGGGTGAGCCGCACACCCCCTCGGACATCCCCGAGGACACCCCCAGCCTCATCATGTACACCTCGGGCACCACGGGCAGCCCGAAGGGCGCGGTGCTGACCTACGCCAACATGAACGCCCAGGCCTTGACCTGCATCCGAGCGCTGGCGCTGGAACCCGACTCGATCGGGCTGTGCACCTCGCCGCTGTTCCACATCGCCGGCCTCGGCAGTCTCGCACCGGCTTTCCTGCTGGGCTCGAAGACGGTGCTGCATCCGCTCGGCGCCTTCGACGCCGGTGAATTCCTGGACGCGCTGGAGCGTGAGCAGGCCACCTCCGCATTCTGCGTGCCTGCCCAGTGGCAGTTGGTCTGCGACCACCCGACGGTGAAGGACCGCAAGCTCGCGCTGGAGGTACTCAGCTGGGGCGCGGCGCCCGCCTCGGACACCGTGCTGCGCGCGATGGCCGAGTGCTTCCCGAACGCGTTCAACGTCGCGGTGTTCGGCCAGACGGAGATGTCGCCGATCACCTGCGTGCTGGAGGGCAAGGACGCCATCCGCAAGCTCGGCTCGGTCGGCAAGGTGATCCCCACGATTCAGGCCCGCGTCGTGGACGACGAGATGAACGACGTCGCGCCCGGCGAGGTGGGCGAGATCGTCTACCGGGGCCCGACGCTCATGCGGGGCTACTGGAACAAGCCCGAGGCCACCGCCGAGGCGTTCGCGGGCGGCTGGTTCCACTCGGGCGATCTGGTCCGCCAGGACGAGGACGGCTTCGTCTACGTGGTCGACCGCAAGAAGGACATGATCATCTCCGGCGGTGAGAACATCTACTGCGCCGAGGTGGAGAACGTCCTGTTCGCGCACCCGAAGATCCGCGAGGCGGCGGTGGTCGGCCGGGCGCACGAGAAGTGGGGCGAAGTGCCGGTCGCGGTGGTCGCGCTGCACAACCCGGACGACGAGCTGACCCTCGCCGAACTGGAGCCGTTCCTCAACGAGAATCTGGCACGCTACAAGCACCCCAAGGACTTGGTGCTGCTGCCCGAGCTGCCCCGCAACGCGAGCGGCAAAGTGGTGAAAGTCCAGTTGCGCAAGGACTACTCGTCCTGACCGGCCGACGCGTTCGTTTCACGTGAATCGGACACTGGGCGGGGCGCGGATGCGTAAGGTCGTCGCATGGCGATCCGACGTATCCGCGCCGCCGTGCTGGCGCTGCACTGGCAGGTGAATGTCATTCGGCCAGAGGGGTTTTTCGGGCCCATGCTGGCCGCGCCCGTGGCGGCATCCGGCGTGGTGCCGCGGGCGACGGACTTCCACGCGGCGGCGTCGGCGGCAGGGGCGCCGGTGATCTTCACCAGGTTCACCATTCCGGTCGGCGAGGGTGAACTCGTGCGCAACACCGGATTCATGCGCTCGGTCGGCGCGGCGCAAACCGATTTCCGGCCGGATTCGCCCGGCGCCGCGATTATTCCGGAGATGGCGGCGCAGCCGACGGAAGTGTTCGACAACCAGAAACTGTCCGGCCTGGCCGGCAGCAAATTGCCGGAGTGGTTGGCGGATCAGGGTATCCAGACGCTACTGCTCACCGGCGTCGCGACCAATCTCACCGTCGAGCAGACCGCGCGGCACGGCACCGATCTCGGCTTCACCGTGCACGTGGTGGCCGACTGCGTGGCCGCCGCAGGTCCGGAGGCGCACGAAGCCGCGCTGACCAACCTCGAACTCGTCACCGCGGGCACCGTTCGCGCCACGGACGCGCTGGAACTCCTCGGCCGCTGAGCGACACGCGCGGGCGACAACCAGCCTGCCGCCGAATCTTGACGAAAACTTGTCGCCCAGCGGGGTTCTCGTTGACGGGATCCATACAGCCGTCCTCCTAGGCTGCGAAATCGTGCGCCCAACTCCTTGGCAGAACAGAGAAGCTCTACTCGAGCGGGTCGGCTCGGCCGGTGGGGCGGCACGACGTCGACGGAATGGCGCGTGGCGTAGGGCCGCGCTCCGTGTGAAGCGGCCGGTAGTCGCGCTCCGCGGCAACTGGGTTCAGCTGTCCGCCGCGGTCGGCTGCCTCATCACCTTGGTTCTGCTGTTCCAGCCGTGGCTCACCACGGGCACCGGTGGGACGGACGGGGTGATCCGCGCGAACGCCTTCGGCCGCATGTACGTGACCACGTCATTGGTCGATCTGTGGGCGCGAGCATCGGTGCCCGGCCCGAAAGCCACTGGTGCGTGGGGCATCCTCACCGGTGTCGCGATCATCATCGCCGTGTGCACTGTGGCGGTCGGCAGCGTGGTCCGCACCGAAGTGTTCGCGCATCTGGCGGTCGCCGCCACGTTTCTCGTCGCCGTCTGCACCATTGCCACCGCGCTCTACCTCAACAGCAAAGGCGACGAACTGACGCGCGCGGTGTCCTATGGCACAGCGCGAGATCCGGGTACCCAGATCGGATTTCTGATCCGATGGGCCAAGGGGCACGACAACTATCCAGCACCCGGGTTCCGGCAGATCTCGTACGTCACCTACAGCCTCACGTGGTCCGCGCTCTGCGCCATCGTGATCTCACTGCTTTGCGCGATGGCTGTTGGCGGGCAGTGGATTCTCCGCCACAACAAGCGTCTGCGCGAAAGCGACTGAAATTCGGGACAGGAGAACCGGAGAACGCGGCTCAGTCCCGCGCCCGATCGCTCAAACCGGGGCCGACCAGGCGCACCAACCGCCGGTACGCCTCCTCGGCCGAGAGCGGTGGTTGCGGCTCGGCGATGGCTCCGAGCAGGCCGACGACACCCCAGGACAGGAACGTCACGGTGGTCGCGAACTCGTCCTCCGGCATCGCCAGCCGCTCGCCCAACCGCTCGGCGAGGATCTGCGCGACCATCACCCGCGTGGTGCGCAGCAGCACGGTGCCGCTCTTACGGCCGAGCAGCGCGCGGTAGATCTCGGGATGAGTGGCGGCCAGGTCGAACAGCGTGCGCACGGGAGCGAGCAGTTCGGGAGCGTCGGCGTCCGGCTCGGCCGCGGCCATGGCCGCGCGTAGATAGTCGGTGCTGCTGCGCAACAGCAGGTCGTCCTTGTCCCGGTAATGCGCGTAGAACGTCGACCGTCCGACGTCCGCGCGATCCAGGATGTCCCGGACGGTGATGCGGTCGTAGGACCGTTCGACCATCAGCTCGATCAGCGCCCGGTGCAGCAGGGCTCTGGTGCGGCGGACCCGGCGATCGGCGGTGTCTTGTTCTTCCGGCACGGTACCTCCCGGACAAAGTCTCGTATGCGTCCGGTTACGGACGGGTCCCGGGGCATTGCCCCTGGTCGGCAGGGCGACAGCGGCCGATCCTGGACTCATGTCCCGAAACGAACCACAGTCTGCCACCACTTCGCACGACGTCGGAGTCCTGCTCACCCAGCCGCGCCGCTACCGCGCGTTCAAAGCCGGTTTCCTACTCGGCGGAGGGGACCGCCTGAACGCCCGCCTCGCCGGGCTGGCTCGTCCGGCGCCCGACGCCGACGTCGTCGACATCGGTTGCGGCCCCGGCGACCTCGCGCGGGTGCTGGCGCGCCGCGCCGGCCGGGTCACCGGCGTAGACCCGGCGCCGCAGATGGTCGACTACGCGACCGCCCGCTGCCGTGACCTGCCGAATTGCCGATTCGAACGCGGTACCGCGCAGGCGCTTCCGCTGCCCGACGCGTCCGCCGATCTGGTGACCTGTACCTTCGCCATGCACCACATCCCCGCGGCGCACCGTGCCGACGCCGTCGCGCAGATGTTTCGGGTCTTGCGGCCCGGCGGCCGGCTGCTGCTCGCCGACACCTATCCGACCGACCCGCTGCGCTCCACCGCCGTGCGGGTGATGGCCCGGTTCGCGGCCCACCGCACGCACGACACCGGCTACGGCGACGACCACGGTGATCCCATGGCGGGCATCGACATCCGCCGGTACCGAGCCATGCTGGAGGACACCGGTTTCGAGGATGTCGAGTTCGTCGTCGTGCGCCCCGCGACCGGCGTCCTGTCGGCCACCAAGCCGCAAGCCGCGCCGGAACGGACCTAGATCAGGTCCTTCTTCGCCAGCCAGCGCATGGTCGCCCAGCCGCAGAACACCGGAAGCCAGCAGGTGAGCACGCGGTAGAGCAGCACCGACGGCACCGCGATGTTCGCGGGCAGCCCGAATGCGGCCAGGCCGCCGATCAGCGCGGCCTCGACCGCGCCGACGCCGCCCGGGGTCGGCGCGGCCGAGGCCAGGGTGCCGCCGATCATCGTGACGATGGTGACGGTGATGAAGGTGGTGCCGCCACCGAACGCCTCCACGCTGGCCCAGAGCGCGCCGGCGAGGCCGAGGGTGATCGCCGCGCAGCCCAGGACGATCACCGCCGAGCGCTTCGGGTCGCGGGCGAGGTCGGCGAGTTCGCCGAGGACTTCCTGCAGTTGCGGGCGGACCGCGTTGTTCAGCCAGCGGCGCAGTTTCGGCACGAACATGAACGTGCCGACGATGCCCACGCCGACGCCGGCGAGCAGATACAGCACCGTGGCGTCCGGGACGAAGTGGGACAGATCGGTCGAGGTACCGGCCAAGATGCTGAACGCGAGCAGCAGGCTGAGGTGGGTGATCACCTGCACCGCCTGTTGCAGCGCCACCGCGGCCGTGGCGCGCACCGCGCCGACGCCGCCCTTCTGCAGGAAGCGCACGCTGAGCGCGAGGCCACCGACCCGCGCGGGCGTCGTCGTCGCGGCGAAAGTGTTGGCGACCTGCATGATCACGAGGTTGCGGAAGCTCACCGCACCGGACGCGCAAGCCCACAGCGCCGCCGCCGCGCCGACGTAGGTCAGCGCCGAGACCAGGAGCCCGGCCAGCGCCCACCACCAGTTGGCCGTGCGCAGTTGGGTGAAGAAGGTCGGCACGGCGCTGATGAACGGGTAGGCGACGTACACCAGGCCGATCAGCAGCACCAGCTGGATGATCTGGTTGCGGGAGAACCGGGTGATCTGCTCGGCTTCGATCCGGTCCTGACCGGTCTGTCTGCGTACCTCCTCGCGGGCGTCGGAGAGCGCGGCCTTCCATTCCGGAACCGCTTTGCGGATCCCGGTCGGTATGGCGGACTTGGTCAACCGGCTCGCGGCCGCGAGCACCCGGGCCTCCCCCAGTGTTTCGATCGCCGCCCGCACCGCGGGCTCCTTGCCGAACGTCGCGGTGGTCGTCACCAGCAATTGGGCGATGTCGGATTGCAGTTGCGCGTCCGATGCTCCGTACTCGGCGTTGCCGAAGCCGCCGAACAACGCGACGCCGTCGGCGACGCGGATGTCGACCGGCCGTAGGTCGCCGTGGGAGATCTGTTTGCGCTGCAAAGTGTCGAGCGCCCGCCAGACGCCGGGCAGCACTTCGGCGGACTGTTCGGTGAGGGCCGTCCCGCAGGGCTGGGTGCGCGCGTACAACATCCAGCCGCGCGACAGCGCGGCGACCGCGACCGGCGTGCAGCTGCCGAGCCCGAGATCGGCGACGGCGATCGCCATGAGCGCCCGGTGCTCGACCGCGCGATGCATGGAACCGTGGATGGCCGCGGTCTCACTGGAGCGGAAGGTCAGCCAGCGCCACACCTGCCGCAGCGCGCCGAAACTGCGCTGATTCTTGCCGAACATCTCGACGACGAGCTCGCGTTCCGGCCCTTCGACGGCCGCGGCGAGCACCAAGGGCCCGCGGCCCGCCGGATGTACCACGGTGAAGCCGGTGACCGTGTGCCCGCGTCGGGCGAGTAGCCGGACGGCCGCGTCGAGCGGGACCTCGAGCGCGGGCGTGCCCACCACGAGCACGATCACCGCCCCGACCAGCCAGCCGACCGCCAGCCCGAACATCGCACGGGCGGGCACCACGGTGCTGACCACGAGGTGGATCGGCGCGAACGCGAGCAGCAGGAACCACAGCCAGCGCCGCGGCCGGACGGGCAGCCACGGGCTGGCGACGGTGAGCATCGCGGCGATCATCGCGATCCAGCGCGGATCGTCGAGGAACTGGGACAGGAAGGTGTCCAGCCGATCCGGCACTTGCAGATGCCATTTCGGCGCGGACAGTCCGGTGCCGGTGATGGACAACAGCAGCGCGGCGACGGCTCCGGCCGCGGCGTAACCGGCGAGCAGCTTCCATTGCCTGCCGATGATCAGCTCGATCAGGATCGCGAACGGCAGCGCGAGAATCGCCATGCCGTAGACCAGGTACACCAGGTTGGACTGGTCCGGATTGAGGAAGCCGACGATCTCGGAGACCGACTGTTCCAGCGCCAGCCATTCCGGGCGGGTGATCAGGGACGCCGCGATGACGACCGCCACCCAAAGGGCCGCGAGGACGACGCGGACGATGTCGCTCGTGCGGCGGATCAGCGGCTGTAGCAGGCTGCCCGTGACCGGGATCTCTCGCCCGTCCACTCGCATGCGCGCCCGCCTCTCCGGGTACTCAGGCCGTACTGGTTGGGAGGCGCGAGACCCGCCTTCAGGTCTTGCGTTGAGCGCCACTCCTCTTTTGGGCGTACCCGTCGAGTTACCCATGTGCGTACGAGATCGGTTGTTATGTTCGCTGCACGATACCGTTCGGCACGCTCGGAGATTCGGCGGTGGTATCGGGCATCGGCTGCCTGTTGTGTCCTATATCACCATTCTCGGCGTTGATCCTCACATTGGTGTCAAGTTCCAGCATGAGGGCATGGACAACGAACTCTTCGACTACAGCCCGATCGTCGACCGCGCGCCGCTGCGCTGGCCCGGTGACGCCAGGGTCGCGTTCTATGTCGGGCTCAATGTCGAGCACTATCAGCTCGACCGCCCGTCCACCAGCATCTTTCCCGGCACCGCCGGGCTCGCGCCCGACCCGTTGAACTACGGCTGGCGCGACTACGGACCGCGGGTGGGCATCTGGCGGGTGATCGAGGTGCTCGACCGGCACGGTATCCGCGCCAGCGCACTGCTCAATTCGGATGTCGTCGAGCATTATCCGCAGATCGTGACCGCGGGTGTGCGACGGAACTGGGCGTGGCCGGCGCACGGGAAGAACAACTCGATCTTCCAGGCGGACCTGCCTGCGGAGGAGGAGCGCGCGTACCTGGCCGACGTGGTCGCGACCATCGAGCGAGCCACCGGCCGCAAGCCGCGCGGCTGGATGGGGCCCGCCCTGACCGAGTCGTTCCGAACCCCGTCGCTACTGGCCGAGCTCGGCCTCGGCTACGTACTCGACTGGACCAACGACGACCAGCCCTACCCGCTGTCGGTACCCGGCCTGCTCAGCGTGCCCTATTCGGTGGAACTCAACGACAACACGCTCTTCCTCGGCAAAGCCACCAGTGGACCGGACTTCGTGCGGATCGTCCGCGATCAGCTCGACCAGCTCTACGCCGAATCGGCCGGTAGCGGGCGCGTCATGGCGCTGGCTTTGCACCCTTTCGTGATCGGGCAGGCGTTCCGGATCAAGTACCTCGATCAGGCGCTCGAGTACGTGGCCACCCACCCGGGAGTGTGGCTGACCACCAGCGACGAGATCGCCGAGCACTACTCCGGTGCGGTGGAGCTTGCCGAATCCGCGCGAGCCGAAGACGATCGGGTCAGGTAACCGATGCTCGGGAGGCAGCGATGGCAGCGCAGGACCAGGAACGGGAGAAGGACCTCACCGGAAAGACGGTGGTGGTGACCGGCGCCAGCTCGGGCATCGGCGCCGCCGCGGCGCAGCGGCTCGCCGCGCGCGGCGCCACCGTCGCGGTGGTCGGCCGGTCACCGGAGCGGACCGCCGAGGTGGCGGCGAAGGCCGGCGCCGAGCCGTTCGTCGCCGACTTCGCCCGACTCGACGATGTGCGCGAACTGGCCGACCAACTGCTCGACCGGTATCCCACGATCGACGTGCTGGCCAACAACGCGGGCGGCGCATGGCCCGAGCGGACCGTCACCGAGGACGGCAACGAACTCACCTTCCAGGTCAATCACCTCGCGCCGTTCCTGCTGACGAACCTGCTGCTGGAGCGCTTGACCCACGCCACGGCCAGGGTGGTGAACACCGCGAGCACGACCTACCGGATGGCGAAGCTGGACCTGGACACGGTCAACGCCGCGACGGGCTCGTTCAACCAGCTCGGCGCGTACGCCGCGTCGAAGCTGGCGAACATCCTGTTCACCCGGGAACTGGCGCGCCGCACCGAGGGCGCCGGGATCACCACCGCGGCCTTCCATCCCGGCGCGGTCGCCACCCACGTCTACGACAACGCCCCGCTCGGTCTCGGCCGGTTCATCCGGTCTCCGCTTGGGCGCGTGTTCTTCATCCAGCCGGACAAAGGCGCCGAGCCGCTGATCCACCTGGCCACCACCGCCGACGGCGCGGCGATCAACGGGCAGTATTTTCACCGGCTCGAGCCGGAGCGACCGCGCAACAAGCAGGCGGTCGACGCCGAACTCGCGCGTCGGCTCTGGACGCTCTCCGAGCGGGCCACCGGGCTCGCGACCGGTGAATAGTCCGCTGGTTCACGGTTCGGCGTCGGCGAGCCGGAGGGAGTTGCCGTCCTCGCGGTCCGGTTCGACGCCGACCCCGTACACCCCGCCGGACACCTGGCCCGAGTCCAACTCGACGATCGCCCGCGCGACTCGCTCGGTGGGGACGAGCACGGGAAACGTGGTGGGTGCGATCGCGTTCACGCGCACACCGAACTCGGTGAATTCGGCCGCGAGATTGCGGGTCAGCTGATCGAGCGCGGCCTTCGACGCGGAGTACAGGGTCTGTCCCGGATAGACCTCCGAGCCGGAGATACTCGAGACATTGACGATGTTGCGGTTGCGCGCGCGGTTCTCGGAGCCTGCGTGCAGCCAGGACCGCTGTGCCAGCCGTGCCGAAAGACGCAGCGGTACCGCCACGTTCAGCAGGAAATGGGGATCGAAGTCGTCCAGCGCCGCGTCGCCGTCGACGATGCCGCGTGGGTGCAGCCGGACGTGCGCCGCGTTGTTCACCAGCAGGTCGACCCGGCCGAACCGGGCCAGCGCGAGGTCCACCACCCGGTCCACCTCGCCCGGCTGGGTGAGATCGGACCGGAGGACGAACACCCGGGAGTCGTTCTCCGGCACCGCCGCGTCCGGCACCAGCGGATCGACGTACCACTCCAGCTGCGAAGGCACCGCCGGCGTGCGCGTGCGGCAGACGGCGACGATGTCGTAGTCGCGGTAGTAGGCCTGGCAGAAGGCGTCGCCCAGGGTGCCGCCCGCGCCGGTGAGCAGGCAGACGCGGCGGTCACCACTGGACAATCCGGTCTCCTCCCCAGCGTCGTTCGGCGTCCGCTTTGGTGCGGTGCACCCACATCACCACGCTGTTGCGGTCTTTGGCGTTGTTGCCCGCGAACGTGTGCCAGCTGCGCGGGGTGACCTCGAACAGCACGAGCGAGTTGTCCAGTGGAGGGAGGAGAGCCACCGACGGCAGCGCGGCTGCGTCGGCGACGTGGTCGTACAGTGCGGTCTCGCCGCCGTCGCCGGGCGACCAGCCCGGATTGCCGAGATAGAACCGCACCGCGACGGCGCGAACGGTCTCGCGCGCGACGACGCCGGGCGCGCGCGCTCCGGTCTTGGTGTGCACGGTGCCGTCGGGCAACCGCACTTCGCCGGGACCGGGCGGGGGCCCGGGGAACCAGGCCGGGTCGAGGTCGTTGTGCGGCCGGCCGAACGGGCTGCCCGGCCCGTGATGATGCACCGACCCCTCGACGTCACCGGTCGCTTCGACGCCGCCGAGCCGTGCGACCAAGTCGTGCCACTCGCGCGTGGCGAAGACCGCGAGCGGACCGTCGCGCAGATCGGCGAATCGGATTCCGTCGGCGCTGCAGCCGTCGGCGACGGTGACGAACAGGTCGGGACGCTCCCGGCGGACGCGTTCCAGTTGGTCGGCCAGCCGCTGATAGAACTCGGGGACGAAGACGTCGCGGGCGTACACGTGCGGGAACGGCCTGCTGCGCCGGATCCAGCGCCGATGGGCGAACAACTGCGCGAACCACTGCGGAACCGGCGGTGTCGCGAGCTCCGGCTCGGTTGTCACCATTACTCCCTCCCGGTCGAACCCCCGTGATCATATTGCCCGCACCCGGCGTACGCGGGCCGGTCTCCGCGCTGCGAGGATCACCCCTGTGAGTCGTGACCTGCGTGTGTGTTTCGTCGGAGATTCGTTCGTCGCGGGTGTCGGCGACCCGGGTTGCCTGGGCTGGGCGGGCAGGCTCGCGTCCGCCGCGTACGCGGAGGGCATCCCGCTGACCGCTTACAACCTCGGGGTGCGCAGGCAGACCTCGACCGCGATCGTGCGACGCTTCCAGACCGAATGCGCACCCCGGCTGCCGGAGGGCGTGGACGCCAGGGTTGTTCTTTCGTTCGGCGTGAACGACACCATGCACGAGAACGGCGGCCCGAGAGTGACCCCGGATCAGTCGGTCGCCAATCTGAGCGCGCTGCTGGCCCACACCGCGGCGTACGGGTGGCCGGTGCTGATGGTCGCCCCGCCGCCGATCGCGGACGAGGAGCACAATGCCCGCACCGCGGCGCTGGACGAGCGGTTCGCCCGGGTCTGCGCCGCATCCGGGGTGCCCTACGCGCGCGTGCACCAGCCGTTGCGTGACAACGCGGTGTGGAGCGCCGAGGTCCGGGCGGGCGACGGGGCGCATCCCGGCGCCGCGGGTTATGCGGAACTCGCCGCACTCATCGTTCCGCAGTGGCGTGCGTGGTTGACAGAGTGATATGTCGTTTTCCGAACACGGGGTGGCAGCTATTTCGCGCTCTGTCTGAGACGGAAGCGTCAGAATTGCCTCACCAGCTGGCCTCGGATAAGCAGGTTACCGAATTCGTCTGCGCGGCAACGTACTCCTGCTCATCCGATCGGCAGACCCGGTTTGCGCGTCCCGGCGCGCCGCCGCCGCGCGGTATCCAGGTCGGCTGTCGCCGAAAGATCCTCCGGCGCAGCATCGGAACTGAACGCTTCGCTCAATTCCGGTACCCAGCGGACGATTTCGTCGCGGTAAGGCCCTTCGGTCTCCAACTGCCCGAGCACGCCCACCAGTGTGAGAAACGAGCGGGCGAACGGCGTGAAGTAGGCGGGCATGGTCATCTGGCGCACCACGTTGGTCAGCCGAGGATTTGTGGTGCGCAACACTTGTCGGCGCAACCAGCGTGTGGTCAAGCGATAGGTCGCGTGCCGCAACGGCTCGCCGCACGGGGTGATCGCCGCGTAGAGCGCCTCGCTGTCGATGGCCTGTCCATTCTCGACGAAGCCGTGTCGGCGTGTGGCCGCGGCCAGATCACCCGGCCCGCCACGGAAGATCGCCTTGCAACAGTCGAGCGTCAGATCGCCGAAACCCGCGGGCGGCCACGTGCAGCACGCGCCGAAATCCATGACGCCGAGGCGTCCGTCGGGCAGCACCCGGAAATTGCCGGGATGCGGATCGGCGTACAGCAGGCCGTGCCTGCCCCAGCCGCGAGTCACGAAGCGGACCATGAGCATGCCCACGCGGTCGCGCTCGGCCTGCGTACCGGAGGCGACGATGCGTGGCACCGGCGTGCCGTCGATCCACTCGCTGATCAACACATCGCCGTGCTGCGCAACAACGTTCGGGACGTAGAAGTCGGGATCGTCGGCATAGGCCGCGGCGAACGCCCTCTGGCAATTCGCCTCCGCCGCATAGTCGAGTTCCCCGGTGACCGACGCGCAGATCGCCTCGGTCACCGCCTTTACGTCCGCGCCCGGCAGGAATACCGTTGCGAGATACGAGATCCGGCGCAAGTGATCCAGATCGCGAGCCACCGCCTGCCTGCCACCGGGGTACATCACCTTGACCGCGACCGTCCTGCCGTCGTGCCAGACCGCGCGGTGCACCTGCCCGAGCGAGGCCGCCGCGGCGCGCCGGTCGTCGAATTCGCGGAAACTCGAACGCCACTGCGCGCCCATGCTTTCGGCCATGGCGGCGTGCACCGCGTGCGGCAGCATCGCGGGCGCGGCGTCCTGGAGCCTGGCGAGCGCGATCCGGTACGGCTCGGCCACGTCCCGCGGCAGTGCCAGTTCATAGATGGCCAGTAGTTGCCCCAGCTTCGCGGCGCAGCCTTTGAGCTCGCCGAGCACCTCGAAGATGTGTTGGGCGGTGCGCAGCTGGATGTCGCGATCGACTTCTTCGGCCGATCTGCCGAGTGCCCGCATGCCGAGCCCCGCGGCCTGTCGTCCGGCGAACGCCGCCGGCAGCGCGGCCAGCTTCGCGCCGCGAACAGCGCCGTGAACAGGGGGTCTACCTTGGGGCCGCGAAGCGAAAAGCCGGGATCGTTTGCCCGTGGTCCCCTCCTCGGGGCGCTCTCCGATGGGCCGGATGGTCATGACTCACCTCACAGTCGCGCGCACAAGTGTGACACAGGTGCAGTACCGCACAGTAGGGCTTAGACTGTCTGGGACGTATACGAAACCAGTCGAAAGGTGACTTCGATGGGATCCCAGACGGTGGTCGCCGACGTTGCCGACGAACTGGCGCGCCGGGTTGCCGCGGGGGAATATCAGCCGGGGGATCTCATGCCGTCGGTGCGTCAGGTCGCCGAGGAATTCGATATGAACCGCGCGACCGCGCAGCTGACTCTGGGTCGGCTGGAGTCGTACGGTTTCGTCGAAGCCCGGCGCGGCAAGGGATTCACGATCCGCGACGTCCGGGAGGCCGGCGGGGTGGACGTGTACCGCCAGCTGTTCCGCTTCTCGATTCCGATGCCCGACATCGCGATGGAGATGTTCCGCGACATCGTCGACGTCGAGCGCACTCTCGTCCTCGAGGCGCTGCTCGCCTACACCGGTGGCGCGCAGCGGATCGATTCCGCCGAACTGAAATCCACGATCGATGAACTCGAATCGATAGCGAGGGAGCCCGATCCGGATTTGCGCCGGCTGTTGGCGCTCGAGGTGGCGTTGGTACGCAGGTTGCTGACCGCGCTCGGGCTCCCCATGCAGCGCGCGATCTTGAACTCGATCGGCGAGATGGTGCTCGAGGTGCCGGAGGCGGTCGAGGCGTACTTCGCCGGCGCGCCGGATCTCCATGTCCTGGTGTGGCGGGCGCTGGCCGCGGTGTGGGATTCCGGCTCCGGGCCGAGCGAGGCACAGCTGGCGCTGTTCGAGGACCTGTTCGGCATGTACCACGAGAAGGTCATCGCGCGCTTCGAGGAGTTGGTGGCCGGCGTGGAGGAGAGCGCCGAGGAGAACCGAGCGGCTTCCGCGTAGTCGTTTCGTACGGCGCACAGTCCGTCTGAGACGTCATTCGGACATCGCCCGAGCCGGGTCCGCTCATCGCGGGGAAGTGCTCGGGATACCTGGTTTCCCCAGCCGAGTCTGTCTCAGACGATTTGCGGATTCGAATGGGATGAATCGGTTCCAGCCACCAGGCTGTTCGGCCTACCGGGAACGACGCCGACTGCCACCAGATCGATTCCGCGACAGGGCATCAGCCGGCGTGACCGACTCTTCTGTGCCGCCGAATCGGGTCCGGCGGGTCGCACCGGCGTACGGGTGGCCGCCGCTACGCCGGTGCGATCATCCCCCGGCTCGACCGGGGGCTGCCGCGCGGCACCGCCGTCCCCGTGTCGTCGCCGGACTCAGACCCCGCCGTTGAGTTTGTTGAGGCGCTCACACGCCTCCACGTACTCCTGGATCAGCCGGTTGACCACGTCGGCGGAACGCTCCACGCGGTTCATCATGCCGACGATCTGGCCGACCGGGTTGAAGTTGACATCCTTGGCGGCCTCCGGATAGCGGTGGCCACGCTTCACGCCGTCCAGCGCGACCATCATCTGCAGCGGCATCGGCAGCGGATCGGGCGTGTCGGCCCGCTCCCACGCCTCGGTCCATTCGTTGCGCAGCATGCGGGCGGGCTTGCCGGTCCAGGCGCGCGACCGCACGGTGTCGTGGCTGGTGGCGTCGATGTAGGTCTGCATCTGAGCGGGCGGCACGTTGGCTTCCTCGACGGTCAGCCACACCGAGCCGGTCCACGCGCCCGCGGCGCCCATCGCCATCGCGGCCGCCACCTGGCGGCCGTTGCCGATGCCGCCCGCGGCCAGCACCGGCAGGTCGCCCACGGCGTCGATCACCTGCGGCCACAGCACCATCGAGGAGACCTCGCCGCAGTGGCCGCCGCCCTCGGTGCCCTGGCAGACCACGAAGTCCAGACCCGCCCGCTTGTGGTTGAGCGCGTGCTTGACCGAACCGCACAGCGCGCCGATCAGCCGGCCGGAGTCCTGCACCTGCTTGATCACGTCCTCGGGCGGAGTCCCGAGGGCATTGGCGACCAGCTTGGCTTTCGGGTGCCGCAGAATGACCTCCACCTGCGGCCCCGCGGTGGTGGCGGTCCAGCCGAGCAACTGGTTGTGGTGCTCGTCCTCCGGCAGCTTGGGCACGCCGTGGTCGGCGAGGATCTTCTCGGCGAAGTCGCGGTGCTCCTGCGGGACCAGCTCGGCCAGCTTGGCCTCCAGCTCCTCGGGGCTCAGGCCGTCGATGCCCTTGCCTTCGTACTTGGACGGAATCACCAGGTCGACGCCGTATACGCCCTGCACGTGCTCGTCCAGCCAGGCCAGCTCGACCTCGAGCTGCTCGGCGGTGAAGCCCACGGCGCCGAGCACGCCGAGCCCACCCGCGTTGCTGACCGCGGCCGCCACGTCGCGGCAGTGGGTGAAGGCGAAGATGGGGAATTCGATCCCGAGCCGTTCGCAGATTTCGGTACGCATGGCGTGCTGGTCTCCCTAACTGCTCCGCCGCGAACGGCGCGGCGCAGATGTACTAGAACGAGTTGCATAAGAGGCGCCCGGATCGGCCTGGTCGCCGCGCGTCGAGTCCGCCGCAAGCCGCTGATATCGCCATGAAGCGGCCGCGGCTTCCTCGACTGGCCGGTACACCATGCCTCGACAGTAACACGTTCTAGTTTTCTGGGGAATGCGCTTCCGCGTCAGGCGGTGGCCCGCTCCAGTTCGGCGAGCGACTCCTCCAGTTGGTCGAGCAGACGGGGAAGTTGCGGCACACTGCGCCGGCAGCCGACCACGCCGAAATCGAGATTGCCCGCGTTGGAGGTGAGCGTGATGTTCACCGCTTGGCCGTCGAACGGGATCGACAACGGGTAACTCGCGTCCAGACGCGCTCCGTTCCAATACATGGGCTCGCGTGGTCCAGGGACGTTCGAGATGACGATATTGAAGGTCGGGTTGGTGTACGGGATCAGCGCGGGCGCGAGATTGAGCGCCAGCGGGCTGAGCATCAGCGCCGACAGCGCCATCGTCTGGTTGCACGACAGCGTGCGGTAGACCTCCTTGCCGTCGCGCATCGACGCCGCGACCACGCGCAGGCGGTCCCCCGGATCGGCGAGGTCGGTGCCGAGATTGCACAGCACCGCGCCCACCTTCACCCCGTCGGTCGCGTCGTCGTCCTCGGCGCGCAACGACATCGGCACCATCGCGATCAACGGCTTGTCCGGCAGGGCCGAGCGTTCGATCAGGTACCGCCGCAGCGCTCCCGCCGACATGGCGAGCACCACGTCGTTGAGCGTCGAGCCGGTGGCCTTCTTGACTTGCTGGAGCCGCTCCAGCGGCCAGGACCGGACCACCGCACGGCGCGCGCCGCCGATCGGAACGTTGAACATGGTGCGCGGGGCCGCGAACGGCAAGGTCAGCTGCTGCCGTGTCAAGGCGGTGCGGGCCGCGCGCAGCACCGATGCGGCGGACGTCGCCGCGGAGATCAGGTTGCGCGCGGTACCGGCCGCACCGGCCGCCGCCCTGCGCCTGCCCCGAGGCAGATGCCATGGCACCCGCGCGGCGGCGGCCGACGGGTCGCTGGTCAGCGTGCGCCGCAGCAGGCGTTGAGCGGAGACGCCGTCGATCAACGCGTGGTGCATCTTCGAATACAGCGCGAACCTGCCGTCGGCGAGACCCTCGATCAGATGGAACTCCCACAGCGGCCGATGCCGGTCCAGCAGGCTGCTGTGCAGTCCCGAGGCCAGCTCGACCAGCTGATCCATACGTCCGGGACCGGGCACGGCCAGCCGCCGCACGTGATAATCCAGTTCCACGTGCTCGGCCCGCGTCCACGCCATCTGCGGGGAGCCGAATATCGTCGCGGGATGTTTGCGGAAGGTCGGATCGATATCGGTGTTCCGTAGGAGTACGTCGTGCACCTGCGCGGCGAAGTCGTCTCCCGCGCCCTCCGGTGGCTCGAACAGTTGCAGGGACCCGACATGCATCGGCTGTTCCCGGGATTCGGCGAGCAAGAAGACGGCATCGACCGGCGCTATGAATTCCATGATGAGTCGCCCCCTGACGACATGGTGGAACGTTCGAGTTTCGGATCGACCACGTTGTCGGCGGGCCCGCGCAGCCATGAAACCGCCGCGACACGCCAAACCTACCCGGACAGGATGGACCGCGTTCGGTGAATCACCGAACCTTCGAAGCCAGCAGGTATGCCTGCCCGAACCGCTCGTCGGGGCCGGGTTCGCGCACCATACGGGCGATCATCGCGAACCCGGCGGCGTCGAGCAGACGCGCAAGGCGTTTCGGTGCCCACCGGTAGGCCCGGGTCACCTTGTGGTCGAAGGCTTCCACCGCATCGGGCAGGTCGGCTGTCTGGAACGCCAGCAACACGTGCCCTTTGCTCGCGAGTACCCGATGAAACTCGTTCAACACGTGCGGCACGCGCTCCGGTGGCGTGTGGATCAGCGAATACCACGCCACTATGCCCCCGAGCGTGGAATCGCCGATCGGTAGCTCCTCTACCGAACCTTGCGCGAAAAACAGCTGTGGATGTTCCGCGCAGGCCAGCTCAACCATGCGCGGCGAGAGATCGATGCCGAATACCCGCGCCCCCAACGACGCGAGGTGGCCGGTGATCCGCCCCGGTCCGCAACCGAGATCGGCGATCGGCCCGGATCCGTTGCCCGCCACCGATTCCACGAACGCGCCGAGTATCGCGCGGTCGAGCACCGCACCGGCGAGGTGGTTGCGGAAGAGTTCGGTATAGAACTCGGCGATATCGTCGTAGGCGGCGCGGGTGGCCGCCACATCGGGGCGTTCGTCTGCGAAGTCTTCCGTCGAATCCAGCACCTCGAGCAGCGTATTACCTCCTCACTCCCCCGGTTCGAAGGCCTGGGCGACCGCGAGACTGTCCTCGTAGACGTGGTGCCGGGTGATCAGGCCGTTGTGCACCGTCAGATGCAGCGCGAAGCGCGCGCGATAGGCGCGACGGGTGCCGCGCGCGGTCTGCCGGATCTCGCCGAGCACCACGGCGTCCGCGCCCTCGACGAGTATTCGTTCGACACGCGTGGCCACCTCCTCCGGCACATGGTGTTCGGCGATCGAGCGGTAGTGATCGGCGACATCGGTCCGGGTGCGACGGTGCCGGATCCAGGGCGTCGCCGTACGGCCGTGCTCGGCCTCCGGCCAATCGAGCCGCCAATCGGTGTCCTCGGCGTACAACTCGGCGACGGCTTCCGGGTCTCCGGAACCGATCCGCCGCAACAACTCTTCGACCACCGCTCTAGTGGCGGGCACGGTGACTGACACGCGAGATCCTTTCGAAACGACACCGCGCGATCGCAACGGCGCGTACCTGATTCTCTGGTGTGCCCGCACCCGTGGCGATTACCTCTCGGGTAATTGGGCGGCGGCCTCCGGCGCGGCGGGCGTCGCAGGCTCCGTCCGCGCCGCCTTGTCGCGACCGCTCGCGGTGCCGAGCACCGAACCCAGGATGACCAGCGGAAAGCCGATCGCCATGCCCGCGGTCAGCGGCTCGTCGAGCGCCGTCACGCCGAGCAGGATCGCCACCGCGGGATTGATATAGGTGATCACCGTCGCACGGGCGGGGCCGACCTCGGCGATCAGCGCGAAGAAAAGCAGGAACGCCGCGGCCGTGCAGATCACCGCGAGGCCGAGCACCGACCAGCCCGCGTCGGCGGTGATCCGCGCCGGCCACGGCCGGCCCGCGAACGGCGCGTAGATCGCCGCCGCGAGCAGCAGCGACGCGGTCACCACGCCGAGCGGAGGCAGATCGGCCAGCGCGCGATTGATCACGATCGGGCCCACCGCGTAGCCGATCGTGGTCAGGCCGATCGCGGCGATCGCCGCGGGATTGCCCAGGTCGACGTCCAATCCGACCAGCGCCGTGACGCCGGCGAAACCGATCAGCAGGCCGAGCAGCCGACGTGCGTCGAACCGATCGTGACCGAGCGCGGTCACGATCACCACGGCGATCAGCGGCACCGCCGCGATCAGCAAGCCGACGGTGGAACTGTGCAGCGTGGTCTCGGCGTAGCCGATCAGGAACCACGGCCCGGTGATCTCCACCAGGGTGTAGAGCAGCAGTGGCCGCCACCGCCGGAACACCGGCGCCAGCGCACGGGAGAACAGCGCGACCGGCAACAGCAGCAAACCGCCGATCAGCGTGCGGCCGAACGCGACCACGATCGGGTCCAGATCCTCCACCGCGACGCGGATCATCGCGTAGGGCACGCCCCAGATC
Source organism: Nocardia sp. NPDC004573 (assembly GCF_053602135.1). Classification (NCBI taxonomy): domain Bacteria; kingdom Bacillati; phylum Actinomycetota; class Actinomycetes; order Mycobacteriales; family Nocardiaceae; genus Nocardia; species Nocardia sp. NPDC004573. The sequence goes on along the minus strand of NZ_JBSGDA010000020.1, from coordinate 78,006 downwards.
ACGCCCATCACCAAGAACAGCGCCCACCCCCGGCGGGTCATCGCGCGCCCGCCGTTCGGCACCCAGGGACGGCGATCGGCTCGGCGCCGAACGACCTCTGCTCGGTGGGGAACATGCTTCGGTCGCTTTCGACCACCGGGAGCTTAGCCAAGTGATCCGATCATCCGACAGATCCAGTTCCCGGCTCCGGCAAGGCCGGTTGGCGCCGACTTGTGTCCTTTTCGTCCGATTGGGGCGAATCATGCCCGCAGGCAACGGTGTTCGGGCTAGTCTCGCCGGGAGCGAAGGGAAAGCATCATCGTGGTCGAGGTGATTCGCCGGCTCGCCCCCAGCGAGGAGATGTTCGCCGCGGGCGAGGTCTTCATCGGCTATGCGGCCCGGGTATCCGGCCGATTGGACGTGCGGGCGCTGACCGCTGCCTTCGAGGCCGTCGCGCGAGCGCATCCGATCCTGCGGGCCCGCATCGAGCCCACCGAAGCGGGCGGACATGTCTTCGCCGTGACGGACGCCGTACCGGAGATCTTCGTCGCCGACGCGAATCCCGAATTCCCCCTCGCCGGTGCGAAGTTCGATCAGCGAACGGGCGTCTGCGCCCTGTGCGTGGTACGCGACGGCGACACCGCGAGCGTCACGCTCATGATCCATCACAGCATCGCGGACGCCTTTCACGCGTTCGTCGTCGTCACCGAGTTCTGGGCGGGATATCGGGAAGCGGTCGGCGGCGGTACGCCGCAGCCGCCGGTGCGCGCGTTCCCCGATCCGGTCGAGCATCTGCTCGCGGCGCGCGGCATCGAGAAGATGGCGTTGCCGGGCGCCGTGCCCGCCGGCGCCACTCCCGCCGCTGCGACGCCGGGCGTACCGGAGCGTGACGACGAATACCCGATGCTGTACACCACCAGGTGCAGGTTCACCCGGGAGGAGACCGCCGCGCTGGTGGCGCTCGGGCATCGGGAGAACGTCACCGTGCACGGTCTGGTGTCGGCGGCGCTGTTGCGCACCGAAGCGGAGATTCGCGACCTACCGCTCACCGGACTGCTCTACCTGTACTCCGTCGACCTGCGCACGAGGGTGAACCCGGAGATCGGCGCGACCGAGGGGACGAACGTCCTCGGATTCGCCAATTACCTCTCCCCCGACTCCGACGTCACGCTGGTGGAGTCGGCTCGCGGCATCAGCGAGGCGCTGCATGCCGGCCTGGCCGCGGGCATCGTGCAACGCACCCCCTTGAGCATCCCCGACATGGCGGCCGCACCCAGGCCCGTGCTGCCCGGCGTGGTCATCGCGACCAATTGGGGCACCATTCCGCAGCTACCCGAACACGACGAGCTGCGAATCGACGACTTCCACTCCACCATGCTGGCGAAGCCGGATCTGACCGGCCGCCGTCCGCAGCAACCGGGTGGCGGCACCTGCGTCATCAGCACCTTCGACGGTCGGCTGAGCGTCGAGATACACCATCCGGAGGAATTCACCGAGCTCCAGCGCCACCGCGTCGAAGTACTGGCGCGCAATCTTCGCGCTGTCCTCGCCTGACGATGCCACCCGCTCGCGCGAGCGCGTGACCCGCCGGTGCGGTGACCGGCGAATTCCGGAGACTGCGCTGTTATGGTTGGCCCCTTCCGGTGAACCGACGCCGCGGGCCATGGCGTGTCGCCTGCCCACAGTCGTTCGCCCCGTGACCGGGCCGTCGAACAGCTCCGGAACGACGCCGACGAGCGGAAGGAACAGCATCCTGTGGCAACCACGAACGGCGGGTCCGCACGGGTCGCGGTAATAACGGGCGGTTCTCGTGGCATCGGCCGCGCGTGCGCCGAGCGTCTTGCCGCGGACGGGTGCGCGGTCGTCGTGAATTTCGCGTCGAATGCCGCCGAGGCCGACAACACCGCCGAAGCCATCCGTGGCGCAGGGGGCGTAGCGGTGACCGCCCAGGGAGACGTCGCCGACGAGTCCGCGATGGTGGCGGTATTCGACCGGGCGGAAAGCGAATTCGGCGGCGTCGACGTCGTGGTGCACGCGGCGGGCCGGATGCAGCTCGCACCGCTGGTCGATCTGGATCTGGCGGTGCTCGACAGCACCTACCGGACCAATATCCGCGGCACTTTCGTCGTGGACCAGCAGGCGGCGCGGCGGCTGCGACCCGGTGGCGCGATCATCAACTTCTCCACGTCGGTGGTCGGCGCCGCGTTCCCGACCTACGGGGCCTACGCCGCCAGCAAAGGAGCCGTCGAGGCGCTGACCATGATCCTGGCCCGCGAACTGCGGGGCCGGGACGTGACGGTCAACGCGGTGGCACCGGGCCCGACCGCCACCGATCTGTTCCTCGACGGAAAAGACGACGCCACCATCCAGCGACTCGCCGACGCGGTGCCGCTGCAGCGACTCGGCACCCCAGCCGATATCGCCGCCGTGGTGGCCTTTCTGGCCGGCCCGCAGGGACATTGGGTCAACGGTCAGGTCGTTCGCGCCAACGGCGGACTCGTCTGACCGGAACACCGTCGGCTCGCGATCGCACCGCAGGGTTGCGATCGCGAGCCGACGGGTCGGTCAATTCGATACTTTCGCGGTCGTGCTGGTAGCCGGGGCCGCGGATTGCGTTGTGGTTGTCGTCGGTTCAGCGGTGGTGGGCTTCGTCGTCTCGACCGGCGCCGCGACCGGAGACGGGGCCGGAGTGGTGGCCGCCGGTGTCGTGGTCGTGGTCGTGGTCGGCGCGACCGTGGTGGTCGGACTGCTCGTGCTGCCGGTCGTGGTGGGGGCGGCGCTGGTGGACGTCGCCGACGTGGTCGAAGCCTTGGCGGGTTCGGTGGTCGGCGTCGCCGAGGTGGTCTCCACCGCCTTGTACACGGCGGCCAGATCGGCTTCTTGCGGCTTGGACGTCGGGTCGACCTGCTTACCGGCCTGTGCCTGCTTCGCCAGATGGGTGAGCCAGGCCGCCGCGTACTCGGCCGAGGTCAGCGGCTTGCCCGCAGCGGGGTCGGCATCGTCCCAGTAGTCGAAGTGGTGACCGGTGTGGTTCGGACCGAGCGTGAGGTTGTACGGGTCGCTCATGATCACAGGGATGGTGTTCTGATTCGTCACGATGAGGCCGACGATCTCGTTGAGCACCTTCTGCGGCAGGTACGCCAACGGCGACATCTCAGCGGTCGAAATCGAATCCGCCTTCGCCGGGGCCTTCTTCTCCCCCGGCTTGTACGCCGGATCCGAGACCCGCAGCAGCACTTCCAGGAAGGTCTCGTCGCTCTGCATCCAGTTCGGCTGCGACTGGATGTCGGCGAACGCCGCCAACGCGATCCGGCCCAGCACCACCGCCACGTCCTGCCCGGTCGCCGGCGTCAACCCGTCGCGTTCCAGCGCGTCGACGTTCAGTTGCCTGCCGACGTTGACCACCAACTGCAGCAGCGAGATGTTCTGCGGCGCCGAACAGGTCAGATCGCCGTCCGAGCAGAACGACGCGATCTTGCCGTTCAACGCACCGAAGTCACCGCTGGTGCCCGGCACCGCGCCCCGGCCGGGGACCGGGTTCGTGCCGTTCTGATACTGCTGGTCGAAGCCGTCCGGGTTGCCGAACGGGTCCTTCGAGCCCGGGAACGGCCCGTCTCCCGCGGAGCGGCCCGAGTCCGCCAGGATGACGACACCGACGACATCGTCCGGATCGACGACTTCGTAGGACCCGTCCTGGCCGGGTTCCTGGTGACCGATCTTCATCGCGACACGGCGGACGACATCGGCGCCCTCGCTGTATCCGACGATCGAGAACTTGGTGTCGGGGCACGCCTGCGCGATCTCCCGCATCACCCGCTCGGTGTTCGCGACACCGGCGTTGACGGCGTCCTCGTAGGTGGCCATGTTCGCCGGATAGGCGATGTAGACCGCGGCGTACGCGTCCGGATCGACGTCGTCGGCGGGCGCGTTGACCACCGGATCGACCCACTCACTGCTGTGGTCGCCGGACAGCGCGGCGGGCAGCGGGTTGCCGTTGGCGTCCACCAGCATCTTGGTGGTCCCCTCGACCGGGGTGTCGTTGCGACCGGCTACCGAGATGGTGACCATGTCGCGGCATTCCGTGACGGAGGTCGTGAGCTGCGTATCCCTGGTTTGCGGCGACGACGTCAGTGCCAGCGAGGCGGCGACGACCGCCGCCACCCCCAATGCCGCCGGGGCGGCAACGGCCGAACCTATGCGATGCCGCGCGAAGAACTCGCGAAGAGCCATGTCCTGTTTTCCATTCCATACACCGACAAAGGGGACGGACAAGCCCCCCGACGGGCCATACGTCACCGAGAACGTCGTGGTAGGGGACCCGAGCGTTACTCGGGTGGGGCGCACCACACTCCCCGGGCGATGTCCGGGCACGAAATCCGACCCTCGGCGAACAGTGACTCAGATCACACCGCACTCCTGTCAGAGTTCGCGCCGCTGTCCGGTTCAGGAAGCGAACACCACCCAGACAGGAGTGAGACCATGACCCACCACATCGTCGTCCTCGGCGCCGGATACGCCGGAGCCAACGCCGCCGGTCGCCTCGCCAAGCGGCTGCACCCCGCCGATGTCGAGATCACCCTCGTCAACGCCGACCCGGAGTTCGTCGAGCGGGTCCGCATGCACCAGTACGCGACCGGCCAGGATCTCCAGCGCCGCCCGCTGACCGACATCTTCGCGGGCACCGGCGTGCGGGTGCGGCCGGCACGGGTGACCGCGGTCGACGCCGAACGCAAGACCGTGAGTGTCACCGACGCCGACGGCCCCGGCGAGATCGCCTACGACACCCTCGTCTACGCCCTCGGCAGCGCCGCCGCCGACCACGGCGTTCCCGGCGTGGCCGAGCACGCCTACGACATCGCGGGCAAGCAGTCCGCGCAGCGGGTGCGAGACCGTCTGGCCAGCCTGGCCGCGGGCGCGACCGTGCTGATCGTCGGTGGTGGTCTGACCGGCATCGAAGCCGCCACCGAGATAGCCGAAGCGCGACCGGATCTCGCCGTCGCCCTCGCCGCTCGCGGCGGCCTCGGGGACTGGCTCGGCGACAAGGCCCGGCAGCACCTGCGCAAGGCATTCGACCGGCTCGGTATCGATGTGCAGGAGAATACCGAGATCGCCCGCGTCCAGCCGACCGGCGCGGTCACCGCCGACGGCCGGACGATCCCGGCCCAGATGACCGTGTGGACAGCCGGTTTCACCGTCCACCCGATCGCCGCGGCCACCACGTTGCAGGTGTCGGCGACCGGGCAGATCGTCGTCGACGACACGATGCGGTCGGTCTCGCACCCTGACGTCTACGCCGTCGGCGACGCCGCGCTCGCCCCTGGAGCGAACGGCGATCCGTTGCGCATGTCCTGCGCCTCGGGAGTCCCTACGGCCTACCAAGCCGCCGACGCCATCGCCGCACGCCTGACCGGTCGCAAAATCCCCCGCAATGAGATCGGCTACACCGGGCAGTGCATCAGCCTCGGTCGCCGCGACGCCGTCGTGCAGTGGGTCACCCCCGACGATCAGCCCAAATCCTCCGCCCTCACCGGTTGGGCGGCCGCGCGAGTCAAAGAGCTCATCTGCAAGAGCGCGGCCTGGAGCATCTCGCACCCGACGACGATGCTCCCGGTCCGCCGTCGTCACATCACCACAGCCGAGCCGAACCGCGCCCCTACCGCGTGAGGCCGCGCCCGCTGCGGGCCGTGTCGGACGGATCCGACGCGGCCCGCCCTACATCCATCCCACCATGAACCGGACTCGCCTATTCCAGCATGCGGCATGGCGACGAACCGGTCCGTGACGGCCGGAACATCACCCGCGCGCCATGTCCACGAAGCGGGACAGATGCAGCTGGTGGGCCACGGTGATCGTCGCGGTGGGGCCGTTACGGTGCTTGCCCAGAATCAGGTCCGCCTCGCCGCCGCGCGGGTCGTCGCGCTCGAAAGCGTCGGGACGATGCAGGAGGATGACCATGTCCGCGTCTTGTTCCAGGGAGTTGTGGACCGAAATGCCCTGCGCGACGAAATTGTGCGTGCCTGGCACGGTGCCGTCGTAGACGTCCTGCTCACCGATGCTGGTGACTTCGACGATCCTGTCCCAGAACACATCGTTCGTGGCGAACATCTCGATCTGCGCGTCTTCCAGCACCGCTGCGACGCGAGCCAGCCGGGAGCGGCTGGGCGAGTGCTTCCACATCGTCGATCCGCAGAAACGCGAGCCCATCGCCGCCGAGAATTCGCGGTGCGTCATACCTCTGGTAGCGAGGAGCGCACGGACCTTCGCCCAGACCTCGCGGGGGATCGTGTCGACGTTGGTATTGCGCGCGATCGGCTCCAACTCGGCGAGGGCAGCCCGTGCCGAGTGGCCGCGTGCGCCGTGCACGCCGATGTCACGGAGAAAGAGGGTTTGATTCTCCGCGCCATCGATCGTCAGATGCCAGCCATCGCGGTAGCCGGGCTTGGTGACCTTCTTGATCCGGCTGTGCACACCCAAGCGAAGCAGCAACTGGGCCACGTCATCAATCAATCGGCGGCTGGTGGACGCGTAGTAGATCCTGGCTTGACGTCCTTTCGCATCCCAGCGCACGGAGCCGTCCGTGGCCCAGAGATGGTGCAAGAAAAGCGCGACTTGATCATTGGGCAGCGCGAAGACGCGCGCGGGCACAAACTTCGCGTAGCTGCGAAGACCGAACAAGCCGAGCCCGTCCAGCCACGCTGCAATCGGATTACGCTTGCCGTGCGTAAGTCGGTTCGGAGCCCGCAGGCGAAGCGTAGTGACTCTCGCGGCCGCGTAGTCGTCACGAGCAACTGTCACACCGAAATGCGTCGCCGCGTCGGTTACTGCCGTGAGATTCTCCTCATCGATGCTGGCATAGCGCAGCGGCTGGCGTTTTACGCACGAGCCGTCGCCGATCATATGGGCGAGCAGAATCACCTCGGCCTCTGGCATCCGTGCAGTGTGTACCGGTTCCGGCACGCGGCGAGGAGTGGCGAGTCGGTCGCCCACGGTCAACTTGTCGAGGGGAATCCAACCGTCCAATGTCAAGAACGGATGATTCCCGGTCGCTTCCACTTCACGACCGGATGCCAGGCGCAGTCGAAACACTTCTTTCCGCCCGCTCGGGAACACCTTCACCATCGGCCGTGCAACCATCCGCATACGCTCGTCGAGCGACCACACCAATGGCTGCTCCCCGCCGGACAGCAGGTCGCCGAGTGTGGTCTCGTGGCCGGTGTCAGCGCGGAGGATACGTGTGGTAGCAGGCAGGCAACCCGACTCGCGGAGATCGGACACCATCGGGCGCTTGTCGGTTCGCTGTTCGGGACCGCGGTTGAGCTGGCTGATCGCCACCACCGGCACTTCGAGTTCCTTGGCCAGCAGCTTCAGGTTGCGGGAGAAGTCCGAGACTTCCTGCTGGCGGGATTCGACCTTCTTACCGGAGGTCATCAGCTGCAGGTAGTCCACCACAACGAGTTTCAGGTCGTGACGTTGCTTGAGCCGCCGCGCTTTGGCGCGAATCTCCATCATGGTGAGATTCGGCGAATCGTCCACGAACAGCGGCGCTTCGCTGATCTCACTCATCCGCCGCGCCAGCTTGGTCCAGTCGTCGTCGCTCATCCGCCCGGACCGCATGTCTCCGAGCTTGATCTTCGCTTCCGCCGACAACAACCGCATGACGATCTCGGTCCGGCTCATCTCCAGGGAGAAGATGACGCTCGCCAAGCCGTGCTTGATCGAGCAACTACGCATGAAATCCATTCCCAGGGTCGATTTGCCAACTCCGGGCCTGGCGGCCACGATGATCATCTGGCCCGGGTGCAGGCCGTTGGTGATCTCGTCGAGTTCGGTGAAACCGGTGGGGACGCCGAGGGAGATGCCGCCGCGGCTGGCGATGGAGTCGATCTCGTCCATCGTCGGCTGGAGCAATTCCTCCAAGGGGAGGAAATCTTCGCTGGTGCGGCGTTCGGTGACCTCGTAGACCTCGGCTTGGGCGCGATCGACCACCTCGGCGACGTCCTGCCCGTCGGCGCCCGCGTAGCCGTACTGGACGATGCGGGTGCCCGCCTCGACCAAGCGGCGCAAAATGGCCTTCTCGGCGACGATTTCGGCGTAGTAACCGGCGTTGGCCGCGGTCGGCACGGTCTGGGTGAGCGTGACCAGATACGGCGCGCCGCCGATGCGCTTGAGCTCGCCGCGGCGGTCGAGGCCCGCGGCGACGGTCACCGGGTCGGCGGGTTCGCCGCGCCCGTAGAGATCGAGGATGGTGTCGTAGACAGCCTGATGCGCGGGCCGGTAGAAATCGCCGGGACGAAGGACCTCGACGACGTCGGCGATGGCGTCCTTGCTCAACAGCATGCCGCCGAGCACCGACTGCTCGGCCGCCATGTCGTGCGGCGGCTGGCGGCCGAAGTCTTCGCCGGGAGGTTCGGGCGGGAAGTCCGTGTGCCCGCGGTCATCGGTGGTTGTCACCAGACTCGACCGTCCTCTCTACCCCACGACCGGGTTCCACCCTGTCGACTCGTTGTACTCCCGGGCACCGACACGTTTGGGAAAGCCTTTGACCAGGGCTCCAGCTACCGTCGCGGCACCCGCCCGCGCACGCGACGCGGAGCGATCCGCGCGCGGCGATGCGACGAACCTAGGCGACCCGATGGGTGCGGACCAAACCGCGCTGTGCACACAGTTGTGGATAACTTGGGGAAAGTTCACCAAACCGTGTGCAGGCCCTGTGTACAACTTGGGGAAAACGCATGTCGGCAAGGTTGAATGCGCAGATAGATATGCGCTTTCGCGATTTTCCAGGTGTGGATTAACGAAGTACCGGCGTGTCGGTCGAGTTGAACAGCCGGGCGTGTTGGGTTAACAGAACGTGAGCCGCATATGACTTGAATCACATTGCGAACGGTCGGTTCTGCCGGTAATCCACAGGCTGGACGAATAAGGCGCAGCCGCGAGGTCGTGCACCGCCCCGATTGTCTCGAATGACGCTCTCGAACATTCGGCAATCGATCAGCTACTAATCGATCTCGCATGACCGGGCACAGCCGAGGACCACTCCTCTCGCTGAGACGGGAGTGGTCCTCGATGCTCTGCTTCGATCAGGCGGCAGTGACCGTGAGGTCGAACTTCGCCGCCACGTCCGGGTGCAGGTGCACCACGATGACGTGCTTGCCGGTCGTCTTGATGTGCGCCTTCGGCAGCTCGATGCTGCGCTTGTCGACGACGGGGCCACCCGCCGCCTTGACGGCCGCCGCGACGTCCGACTGGGTCACCGAGCCGAACAGCTTGCCGGTGCCAGCGGTCTTGACCGCCAGCGAGACCGACTCCAGGCCCTCGAGGGCCTGCTTCAGCTCGTTGGCGTGGTCCAGGTCGCGGACCCGGCGGGCTTCCTGCGCCCGGCGGATGCCCTCGACCTGCTTCTGCGCGCCACGGCTGGCCACGATCGCCAGACCGCGCGGCAGCAGGTAGTTGCGGCCGTAGCCGTCCTTCACCTCCACGGTGTCGCCGGGGGCACCGAGGTTGTCCACATCAGCAGTCAGAATCAACTTCATTTGCGTGCCTCCCTTTCTCAGCGAGCCGTCGACACGTAAGGCAGCAGAGCGACCTCACGCGAGTTCTTGACCGCAACCGCGACGTCGCGCTGGTGCTGGACGCAGTTGCCGGTGACGCGGCGGGCGCGGATCTTGCCGCGGTCGCTGACGTACTTGCGCAGCAACGCCGTGTCCTTGTAGTCGATCGTGACGGTTCCGGTCTTGCTCTCCTTGCAGAACGAGCAAGCCTTCTTCTTGAGCACCTTTTCGCGCGCGGGCGCTTTAGGCATGGTCTTGTACTCCGTAATCATTGATGGCCCGAAGCGAGCGGGCCGCTGTGGCCGTTCTCAGAACGGCGGTTCGTCATCCATGCGGCCGCCGCCCCCGAAGGAGCCAGCCGCGGGCGCACTGCCCCAAGGGTCGTCCTCGGCGCCGCCGGAACGCCCACCGCTACCACCGGAGGAGGCGTAGTTGCCACCGCTGCCGGACCCGAAGCCGCCGCCACCGCTGCCGCGGCTGGTCTTGTTGACCTTCGCGGTGGCATAGCGCAGCGAGGGACCGACCTCGTCGACCTCGAGCTCGACGACCGTGCGCTTCTCACCCTCGCGGGTTTCGTAGGAGCGCTGCTTGAGCCGTCCGCTCACGATGACACGGGAACCTCTGGTCAGGCTTTCGGCGACATTCTCCGCGGCTTCACGCCAGATATTGCAGCGCAGGAACAGCGCTTCGCCGTCTTTCCATTCGTTCGAATTACGGTCGAACACACGGGGAGTCGACGCGACGGTGAAATTCGCCACCGCCTGTCCCGCCGGTGTGAATCGAAGCTCCGGGTCGGCCGTCAGATTTCCGATGACGGTGATGACCGTGTCGCCTGCCATGTGGTTCCTCCTGCTCGGTGTGCAGTCCGCGTCTCGCTGTTGCGCTAGAGCCTAGGCACAGGCTCCGACGCAAACGAGGGTTGCCGGACTACTTGTCGTGGCGCAGAACCTTGGTGCGCAGCACCGTCTCGTTGAGACCCAGCTGGCGATCGAGCTCGTTCACCGTGGCGGGCTCGGCGGTCAGATCGACCACGGCGTAGATGCCCTCGGCGTGCTTGGCGATCTCGTAGGCGAGCCGGCGGCGGCCCCAGATGTCGACCTTGTCGATCTTGCCGCCCTCGGTGCGAACGACACTGAGCAGGTTGTCCAGCGACGGACCAACAGTGCGCTCGTCCAGGCTCGGATCGAGGATGACCATCACTTCATAATGACGCACGGACCAATCACCTCCTGTGGACTAGGAAACGGCCACGGACGGTCCGTGGCAGGAGGGTCGTTGCGTCAGCAACCCGAACAGGCTACATGAGCGGCAGCTGAGCAGTGAAATCGCCCCGGCGTGCGGTCCGGGCGCGCACGCGGCCGCGCCGCGCGTTCGCCTCCGTAGGAAGGGGGAACGGCGGCACCGCCCGGACCGTCCGCTTAGGGTGGATCCATGCCGACCGGACTCGTCGCCAGCGACCTGCCCGCGGGTCGCGTGCGACGCCGTGCGGCGCTGGCCGTGGTGGTGATGCTGCTCTGCGGTCTCGTCCTCGCCCTGGCGTACGCGAACAAGGCGCGCTGTGCGGGGGCGCCGTTCGATCGGGACGGGCGCAGCACGGTTTTCGATGTCGTCAAGGACTCGGATGTCTGCTACTCGGACATCCAGTTCCTCTGGCTCGGCAGAGACATCAACGAACACGTCTTCCCCTACGTGACCGGCGGCATCACCGACGACGGCGCGTTGGTGGGCGGCGCGGTGGAGTACCCCGTGCTCAGCGGTGTGCTGATGTGGCTCGGCGCGATCGGCGCGCACAACGACGCCGATTTCCTGCGCTACTCGGCGCTGCTGCTTGCGCCGTTCGCACTGCTGACCGCGTGGATGTTGGCTCGCCTGGCCGGCTGGGCCGCCCTGTTGTGGGCCGCAGGCCCGCCGCTGGTGCTGTATGCGTTCCACAACTGGGAGCTCCCGGTGGTGTGCACCGCGGTGGCGGCCGTCTACGTGATGGCGGCGCAGACCCGGTACTCCGTGCGGACCAGGGGGATCGTGGCGGCGGTGCTGCTCGGGCTCGGATTCTGTCTCAAGCTGTACCCGGGGATCTTCGTGCTACCCCTGCTGGCGTACGTGCTGACCGGGGGCGAGCGTGCGGGAGAAGGGCGGCAGCGCAGGCTGGACGTCCGAGGCGCTCTGCTCACCGCGGCCGCGGCGATCGGCACCGTCGTCGCGGTGAATCTGCCGTTCGCGCTCGCGGGATACGAGGGCTGGCGCGCGTCGATCACCTTCCAGCAATTGCGGCAGGCCGACATCACCACGAATTCGATCTGGTACTGGGGACTTCGGCCGATGTTCGGTCCGGACGCGCGCAGCGAGGCGGCATTCCAGCAAGTGGTCTCGGTCGCTTCCCCGCTGCTCGTGCTCGCGGCGTTCGCGCTGGCCATGTGGCTCGGAGGGAAGCGTTATCGGGCGACCGGCGTGTTCCCGTGGGTTGGCGTGAGCGGCGCGATGCTGTGTGGATTCCTGTTGTTCCACAAGGTGCATTCACCGCAGTACACGCTATGGCTCGTGCCGTTCCTGGTGCTGCTCGCGGTGCCGTGGTGGTTGATCGGCAGCTATCTCGTCGCCGACGCGGCGATCGGCATCGGGGTGTTCCGGTACTTCTACTCGATGGGCTCGGGCACCGCGGTCGAGCAGATGGAGAACGTCGTCGAGTTCGGGGTGTGGGGGCGCGCGAGCCTGCTCGTCGTGTTGTTCTTCGTGTTCCTGTGGGCGTTGCCGCGCGGGAGCCGGTCGGCGTCGTCCCCGGTGCCGCGGTCCGACCCCCGCAATCTGGTCCCGGTCGTCTAAGGCCCGCCGTGCCGGGCCCGGAAGGCGGCGCTCTTGGCGCGATTGCCGCACAGCGTCATGTCGCACCAGCGGCGGGAGCCGCCGCGGGAAGTGTCCACGTAGAGCCGGGTGCACGCGGGTCGGCCGCACTCTTTGACGAGTGCCCCACTACCCGATAGCTCGATCGCGGACCGGGCGATGGCGGCGAGTGCCGCGTCCGCGTCGCCGGAGCGGACGACCGTGCCGTCGGCGCGCAGGCTGATCGAGGGTGGTGCGGCGTCGGCGAACGCGTTGACGGTCCGGCGATCGGCGTCATCGAAGGTATGTCCCTCGGCGGCGGCGAACGCCATGCGGTAAGCCGCCTCGCGCAGGCGGACCGCTCGGGCCAGGGTGTCGGCGTCGCTGCGCGGGGGGTGGTCGAGCAGCCCCGCGGCGACGATCCAGTCGGCGAGCACGGCGGGGGTGGCGAGGATGTCCTCGAACGTGGACGACCGTGCCTTGACGGTGCCCGCGAAATCCAGGGCGAGGTTGCCGCTCACGAAGGTGAACACATTCGCATGATAACCGCCTTGACAGGTTAGTTCGGCGGATGCGACTGTGATAACCACCCTAGGTGGTTAGTTGCGAGGAGGTTCCGTGCAGAGTCGATTCGCGCAACCGCTGTTCGTCGTGTTGTGGAGCAGCGCGTTCATCGCCGGTGTGATCGGGGTGGGCGCCGCGCCGCCGCTGATGGTGTTGTTCGTGCGCTTCGCCGTCGCAGGGGTCCTGCTCATGACGTACGCGGTCCTCGCGCATGCCACGTGGCCGCGCGGTCGCACGCTGCGGCACGTGCTCGTCGCCGGGTTGCTGATGCAGATGGTCCAGTTCGGAGCCTTCTACACGGCGATGGCCGAGCATGTCCCGGCGGCGGTGATCGCGCTGGTGCAGGGCCTGAATCCGGTGGTCATCGCGCTGTGCGCCGGACTGATCGGCGAAGTGGTCACGCTGCGGCAGTGGTTCGGCTTCGGCATCGGCGGAATCGGGGTCGCCCTGGCCGTGTTCGACCAGTCCCACTTCTCCGCGACCGGACTGCTGTTGTGCGTGGTGGGACTGCTCGGTCTGAGCATCGGCACCGTCTATCAGAAGCGGTTCGCGCCCGCCGTCGATCCGAGAGCCTCCACGGCGTTGCACGTGTCGGTGAGCGCGCCGATCGCGGGGGCGCTGGTCTGGGCGTCGGGTCAGGCGCAGGTGTGGGACGCGGGCCGGTTCGCCGGGTCGCTCGTCTGGATGGTGCTGGTGAACTCCATGGCCGCGTTCCTGCTGCTCAACGCCATGCTGCGGCGGTGGGACGCGACCAGGGTCGGCAAACTGTTCTTCGCGACGCCCGCCGTGACCGCGATCCTGGCCTGGCTGCTGATCGATCAGCCGTTGCGGCTGCTGACGGTCGCCGGGCTCGGCATCGGCCTGGTCGGTCTGGTGTTCGCCGCGCGCACGCCGACCGGATCGACGGCTGTGGCGCGCAGGCCGGTGCCCGCGGCGCGGTGACCTACTTGCGCCCGCTCTGCCACTGCATGCCCCACCGATAGGCCTGGTCGAGTTCCCGCTGGGCGCCGTTGACGTAGTGCACTTCGCGATGCACGGTGATCCCGGCCCCATGGTTCTGCAGCAGGGCGATGGCGCACGAGCGGGCGCCGTCCACCGGAGAGTCGAGGCGCACCTCGACCTGCGGGCCTGCGGTGGGATAGAGCGTCACCACGCCATCGGCGGCCGCCCAGTTGGGCGCGCCCTCGTAGATGAAGGCGAAGATCAGGATGCGCCGGAACAGCTCGGGCCGGGACAGATCGATGTGCAGGTTCTCGCCGGAGGCGGCCGAACCGCTGCGATCGTCGCCGTCGAGCCGGATGTAGGGCTCGCCCTCGAGCGAGCCGAAATTGTTCCCGATCGCCTGGACCACGCCTTTGGCGCCGTTGGACAGTTCGTAGAGGCAGCCGAGGTCCAGATCCACGGGCTTGGACCGGCGGAAGAAGCCCCTGGATCCGCTCGACCAGTTCAGGTTGACCCGCATGGTGCCCTGCTGCTCACCCGGCTTGGTCAGGTTGATGCTCGGTGTCGCCTTCGACAGGGTCACCTTGGACAGGTTGACGCCGCCGGGGTTGTCGTCGATCGCCATGGCTCGATCCCCCCTCTGTGGAAACGAGAGCGGCAGCGGCCATCCGTGGGGATGGGGCCGCTGCCGCAACGAGTCTTGGGCTGCTTGCCGGAGATCAGCCTACCGGCGTCGGTTCCGGTTCGCTGTCCAGTTCCTCCTCGTCCGCTCGGCGGTTGCGGACGATGCTCGTGACGAACGCCGCGCCGATGAACGCGACGCCGACCAGGCCGGTGACGAGCTCGTTGATGTGCACGCCGATCGAGACGAGCAGAATGGCCGCGAGCGCGCCGATCGCCCAGTGCGCGCCGTGCTCCAGGTAGACGTACTCCGACAGCGTGCCCTTGCGAACCAGGTACACCGTGATCGACCGGACGAACATGGCGCCGATCAGGCCGAGGCCGAGCGCGATGATGATCGGGTCGGAGGTGATGGCGAACGCGCCGATCACGCCGTCGAACGAGAACGAGGCGTCGAGCACCTCCAGGTAGAGGAACAGGAAGAAGCCGGCCTTACCGGTGGCCTTGGCCAGCTCCGACGGGCCGCCTTCGGTGTGCTCCTCGGTGTGGAACATCGAGCCCAAGCCGTCCACCGCGATGTAGGTGATCATGCCGAGCAGCCCCGCCACCAGGACGGTCGAGCGGTGCGCCTCGTCGGCGATGTACTCCGCGGTGAGGATCAGCCCTCCGCCGGCGACCACGATGGAGAGCATGTCCAGCTTGCCCGCCTTGGCCAGCGGCCGCTCCAGCCAGCTCAGCCAGGTGATGTCGCGTTCCTCGAAGATGAAGTTGAGGAACAGCAGCGCGAGGAACATGCCGCCGAAGGCAGCGATCTGCGGGTGCGCGTCGGTGAGCAGTTTCTCGTAGCTCGGGCTGCCGTCCGGGAAGGTCAGCGCGTCGCCAGGGGGCGGATTGAGGGCCAGGTCGAAGGCCTCCACCGGGTTCAGTCCGGCCGTGATCCACACGATGGCGAGCGGGAAGACCAGACGCATGCCGAACACCGCGATCAACACGCCGATGGTGAGGAAGATCCGTTGCCAGAAGGCGCTCATACGTTCGAGCACGGTGGCGTTGATCACGGCGTTGTCGAACGACAGCGACACCTCCAGGATGCCGAGGATCGCGACGAGCGCGAGGGCGGTCGGGCCGCCGTACAACACCGCCACGACCAGGGACAGCACCGTGATGACGAGGGACATGCCGAATATGCGCAGGACCACGCTGGGACCTTTCGTGAGTGAAAAACGAGGCGGCGACGGTTGCTACCAGCGTGGCTGCTGGATCGCCGGTTGTCCAACGCGCTCCCAGGGCGCCGGCATGCCTGGGTCGCACGACGAGGGGGCCCGTCACCGGGCCCCCTGCGAACAGCGAAGTGTCCCTTACACGTTCACGCCGTAGTCGCGGGCGATGCCCGCCAGACCCGAGGCGTAACCCTGGCCGATCGCGCGGAACTTCCACTCCGCGCCGTTGCGGTACAGCTCGCCGAAGACCATCGCGGTCTCGGTCGAGGCGTCCTCGGTCAGGTCGTAGCGGGCGAGTTCCTCGCCGTTGCTGCGGTCCACGACGCGGATGTAGGCGTTGCGGACCTGGCCGAAGGACTGCGACCGGGAGTCGGCATCGTAGATCGAGACCGGGAAGAAGATGCTCTCGATCGTGGGCGGGGTGTTCGCCAGGTCGACGTTGATGACCTCGTCGTCGCCCTCACCCTCACCGGTCCGGTTGTCGCCCACGTGCTCGATCGAGCCCTCGGGGGAACGCAGGTTGTTGAAGAAGACGAAGTGCTGGTCGGACAGGACCTTCTTGTCCGCGCCGGTCGCGATGGCGCTCGCGTCGAGGTCGAAGTCGGTACCGGTGGTGGTCCGCACATCCCACCCGAGGCCGACCGCAACAGCAGTGAGGTTAGGCGCCGCCTTGGTCAGCGAGACATTGCCGCCCTTGGACAAACTGACACCCATGCGGGATTCCCTTTCAATAGTCCGTCATTGGTTCCCAGCATGTCCGAATCGCCGGGTACGCCATACGACAGTAGTAGGTTTCCGCGAACTTGCGTAGGAACCGGCGCAACCCCCGGCGAACAGGAACATCTCCTACCATCGGGGCGTGGCAGGGCGTAGGCGGGGTTGGTTCCGTTCGTCGGGAAACGACGAGTGGATCGAACACGCCCGCGCCACCCTGGCGACGGCGTTCCTCGACATGGACCGGCGGCAGAGCGCGGCCGAGGCGGCGGTGCACGCCGCCGAGCAGATTTTCCCGGAGCGGCGCATCGGCGCGCGCTGGGAACCGGTGCGGCACAGATGTTATGGCGCGGCGGAGGCGTACCTGACGCTGAGCGCGGAGCTGGAGGCCGCGCAGCAGGGCGGCCCGTCGGTCCCGCAGGGCCGGGAGCGCGTCGACGCCGCGGTACGGCAGCTGACCGACGCGGCGCGCGCGGTCGACGAGTTCTACCGCGGCGACCAGGGCAAGCTCGAAGAGGCGGTGGCCGTGCTCGGTGCGGTGCCGCAGTTGGTGCAGCAGGTGAAGGCCGCCGCGGCCGGTGTGCGCGCCCGGGCCGCCGAATCGGAGTTCGAGCACTATCCGTCGGTGCGCCTGCGTGCCGCCGCCGTCGATGAGGCGCTGGTCACACTGGAGGCGGCGGATGCGGGCGCACCCACGAGCACGGTACGGGAGGCCGCGAACCGGCTGCAGGCGGCCACCGGGGAGCTGGCGGAGGCCTTGGCGCAAGCCCCATCTCGGGCCGGGGCGGCGAACACCGCGATATCGTCCGTGACAACCCGCCTTGCCGCCGTCCGGACCAGGGCGGAGGGGGTTCCGCAGGCGTTCTCGGCGCTGCTGCGCGAGTTCAATGCTGCGAGTTCGGCCGATCTGGCTAACAATGAGCGGGAAAGCCAGCGAGCCATCGAGGCCGCGGACGCTGCCCTCGGCAGGGCACGTGCGGCGGCGGTGGCGAACGATCCGGAGTTAGCACTTGATCTGACCACATCCGCGCGCGGGTACCTCGCCGAGGCCGAGCAGCGAGTCGACGCCGTCACCAAGCGGCTGACCCTGCTGCGTGCGACTCGGTCCGACCCGCAAGAACAGGCCAAGGCCGTACGATTCCGGCTGCGGGACGCGCAAATGCTCGCGGTGAGCCGCGGGCTGGTCGCCGAATGGGGTTCGGTGCTCGACGCGCAAGCGGCACGGATCGACCGAATCAGCGAAACACTGTCGGGGCGTCACCCCGACTACTGGGCCTATGTGACGGAACTGGACGCCGTCACCGAATTCATAGCCGGGGTAGTGGATCGAATGAGAAGACAAGCAGGACCACGACGAGAATGAGGATGGGGCAACGATGACCGCAGGCATCGCCGTCCAGCAGGAGGTTTGCCTGCGGAAGCGCATGCCGCTGCGCCACTTCCGGCAGCTGCACGGACCGGAGGCAAGGCGACTGTTCCACCGGCAGCCCGAACCGTTCGGCGACGACCACACCGATCGCGAGCTGCTCGCGATCGGGCTCGGCGCAACGCTGTACGCACCGGCGACCAGGCCCGATCTCGCCCTGACGATCGGCAGGCGCGCCGAGCACGGTGTGTGTTCGATGGTGATCGACCTCGAAGACGCGGTCGCCGATCACGAGGTGGAGTACGCTAAGCAACAGACCGTCGCCGCGCTCGATCTGCTCGCGGGCAGCCACGACGCCAACCCGCTGTTGTTCGTGCGGGTGCGCGACGCGGACACGATCACCGAGCTGATCGAGCAACTCGGACCGGGCGCCAGGGTGCTGACCGGTTTCGTGTTCCCGAAGTTCGACAGCGTCACCGGCCCGAAGTACCTCAACGCGCTGAACGTGGCGGCCCAGCGGGTGGACCGGCCGCTGTACGGAATGCCGGTGCTGGAGTCGCCGGGGCTGGTGCACCGGGAGACCCGCGACTACGAGCTCACCCAGATCGCGGCGTTGCTGGCCGCGCACCGGGACCGGGTGCTCGCGGTACGGGTCGGCGCGACGGACATGTGTTCGACGTTCGGCATCCGGCGCGATCGCGACCTGACGATCTATGACGTGCGCGTGGTCGCCGACGTGATCGCCGACATCGTGAACTACCTGGGGCGCGCGGACGGCACCGGTTTCGTCATCACGGGACCGGTGTGGGAGTACTTCGCCGACCACGAACGGATGTTCCGGCCGCTGCTGCGGACCGCGCCGTTCGAGGAATCCGACGCGGTGCCGTTCCGGCAGTACCTGGTGAGCCGGGATCTGGACGGCTTGCTGCGGGAGATCACGCTGGACCGGGCCAACGGCATCCAGGGCAAGACGGTGATCCACCCGTCGCACGTGGCCGCCGTGCACGCGCTGTCGGTGGTGACGCACGAGGAGTACTCGGACGCGCTGGACATTCTGCGCGAGGACGTCGGCGGCGTGGCGGCCTCCGGTTACCGGAACAAGATGAACGAGATGCGGCCGCATCGCAGCTGGGCGCGGCAGACGCTGTTGCGTGCACAGGTGTTCGGCGTGGCGAACAAGGGAGTGTCCTTCGTGGATCTGCTGACGGCGTTGGTCACCGTATGAGCCGGACTTCGACCGATCTCGGTCACAACCAAATACCCTGGGCGACAAGAAATCTCGGTATCGATCTGCATCACGATCCGAACGGCGGCGCAGAGCGGCTGCGTTCGGCGCGGCTGCCGATCACCGCGCTGGTGCAACCGGGCGTTCGCCACAACAATCGGCGCCGGGCGCATCTGCTGGTCTCCACCGTGCTCGGCAAGCACCTGCCCACCGATCCGCGCGTGGTGCTCGGCGCGGGCGATCAGCTGGGTGACCTGGTGCGCGCGGTGCTCGGTGATCGCGAAGCCGTGGTGCTCGGGTTCGCCGAGACCGCGACGGGGCTCGGCCACTGCGTGGCCGCCCGGATCGGCGCGCACTGCTACCTGCATTCGACCCGCCGCGTGGTGCCGCACGCGCCGACGCTCGCCGGGTTCGAGGAGGGGCATTCGCACGCCACCTCGCACCTGCTGCAACCGGCGCCGGCCGACATCTTCGTCAACGATCTGCCGCTGGTGCTGGTCGACGACGAGATCTCCACCGGAGCCACCGCGATCGACGCGGTGCGCGCGCTGCACGCCTTCGCGCCACGGGCGCACTACGTTCTCGCGTCGCTGGTCGATCTGCGGGCGGAGGCGGATCGCGCCGAATTCGACGCCGCGGCGGCGGAGCTCGGCGCCCGCATCGACACGGTCTGCCTCGCCACCGGCCGCGCGTCGCTGCCTCCCGGTCTCGTCGAGGCGGTGCGGGCGCTGCCCGAACCGCGGCTCAATCCGACCGCGGGACAGGCGGGTTCGTTCGGGCGGGTCGAGATCCCCTGGCCGGCTGCCGTTCCGGAGGGCGGCAGGCACGGCATCCTCGCCGCCGACGCCGAGGCGTTCGAGACCGCGCTGCTGGACGCGGGGCAGGTGCTGTCCGCCCGGCTCGCCGCTGATTTCCCGGGCCGGGCCGTCATCGTGCTCGGGCACGAGGAACTGATGTACCTGCCGCTGCGGTTGGCGGTGCTGCTCGCCGATTCGGGGACGCCCACACGTTTCCAGACCACCACGCGCTCGCCCGCGTACGTGCTGGACGAGCCCGGGTATCCGCTGCGGCGGGGGTTCCGGTTCATCGCGCCGGAGCCTGGCGATACCGCGCCGCGTTACCTGTACAACGCGCAGTGGCCCGGGACTCTCGACCTGTTCGAGGCCGATCCGGCGCTGCTCGTCGCTCCTCCGTTCGGTGCCGATGCCGCCATCACTGATGACAGTGTCGACAGCGGCGCCGAGGGTGACGCTCCGGCGACCGATCCGGTGCTGGTCGTCGTGGTCGACTCGCCGGCCGACACGGCGGAGTTGATGGCCGAGCACGGGCTGGTCGACGTGCTGACCGCCTCCGGGGCGGATGTGCTGCTCGCCGTGCTGCCGGAGGCGGACCCGCGTCGGCTGCACGCCGAACGCGCGCAGGCGGCGCGGGGGAGCCGAGCGTGACGAGCACCAGGGTGGGTGCGCTACCCACGCCGCTGCACGGACCGGAGTTCGGCTCCTACGCGGCCGATGAGGTCTCCTGGCTGCTGAAGGACCTCTCGGACGTCGATCTGGAGGCCGACGTCGCCGAGCGCGAACGGCGGATCCAGGCGGGGAAGGCGCACTACGCGGAGTCGCTGCCGATCGAGTACCAGCCGGACGCGGCGTACCGGTCGCTGTTCGACGAGGTGCTCGCGACCAGCGCCGAGCGGCTCGCGCTGGCCGTGGCGACCGTGTCGGAACTGGTCGTCGCCGAACGCGGCGCGGACATCGTCCTGGTGTCGCTGGCCCGAGCGGGCACGCCGGTCGGCATCCTGATGCGCCGCTGGCTGCGTTCGCGGCGGCCGAGTCTCGAGGTGCCGCACTATGCGGTGTCGATTGTGCGGGATCGCGGCATCGACGCGGTGGCGCTGGACTATCTGGCCGCGCATCACGACCCGGCCTCGGTCGTATTCGTCGACGGCTGGACCGGCAAAGGGGCGATCACCCGCGAGCTCACCGAGGCACTGGACGCCTATCACGCGGCCGGTGGCCCCCGGTTCGACGACGAATTGGCGGTACTGGCCGATCCGGGGCACTGCGTGCGCACCTACGGCACGCGCGACGACTTCTTGATCGCCTCGGCGTGCCTCAATTCGACGGTGTCCGGTTTGGTCTCGCGCACCGTCCTGAACGACACGCTGATCGGCCCCGACGACTTCCACGGCGCCAAGTTCTACCGCGAACTAGCCGGTGACGACGTGTCCGGGCGTCTGCTGGACACCGTGAGCGGCGCCTTCGATGCGATCCGCGACCGGGTGCCCGCGCAGGTCGCCGGGATCCGCGGGGGTGACCGGACGCCCACTTGGACCGGCTGGGCGTCCGTGCAGCAGGTGCGCGAGCAGTACGGCATCACCAGCGTGAACTTCGTGAAACCCGGCGTCGGCGAGACGACCCGGGTGCTGCTGCGGCGGGTGCCGTGGCGGGTGCTGGTGCGTGAGGCGGACGCGCCGGAGCACGCGCACATCCGCCTGCTCGCCGCGTCCCGGGGTGTCCCGGTCGACGTCGTCCCCGACCTGGCATATTCGTGCATGGGATTGATCAAGGACGTGCAGCAGTGAACCTATCTCCGAGAGCCCACCGAAGACGTGCGCTGATCGCGACCGACCTGGACCGGACGATGATCTACTCGCGTAACGCCTTCAGCACCACCGCCGACGTGCCGACGGTCTGCGTGGAGCATCTGGAAGGGGCGCCGCTGTCGTTCATGACGACCACCGCGGCGCTGCGGATGCAGACCCTGACCGAACCCGCCGCCGTCATTCCCACCACCACCCGCACGATCAAACAGTTCGACCGCATCCGGCTGCCCGGAGCGCCGTGGCGCTACGCGATCACCAGTAACGGCGGGAACATCCTGGTCGACGGCGTACCCGACCTGAGCTGGCGCATCGCCATCGACGCCCAGGTTCGCGCGGGGGGCGCCACGTTGTCCGAGGTGAGCAAGGAACTGCACACCCGCATCGATGACTCTTGGGTCACGAAGTTCCGCGTGGCCGACCATTTGTTCTGCTACCTGGTGGTGCAGCCCAAAGAGGTGCCCGAGGGCTTCTTGGCCGAGTGGGACGAATGGTGTCGTCCACGCGGTTGGTCCGCCTCCCAGCAGGGCCGCAAGATTTATACGATGCCGCAGGTCGTCTGCAAGAGCCGCGCGGTCGCCGAGGTGCGCAAGCGTCTCTGGGAAAGCGGAGAACTCGCCGACGAGGCCCGCACACTCGCGGCGGGCGACGGCGCCCTCGACGCCGAAATGCTCCGCGCCGCCGACTCCGCCATCCGCCCCCGCCACGGCGAACTCGAACAACTCAACTGGACCCACCCCAACCTCACCATCACCCGAGCCACCGGCATCCTCGCGGGCGAGGAGATCATCAACTGGTTCATCAAGGGAGCGCCGGCTTCCGCCGAGTAGCGAGCACGGCATCCGTGTACTGCCCGGCGGTGAGATCGCTGTCCGCGATTCCGAGTTGACGGAGGGTGGACCGGACTACCTCCAGCGCTTCCGCCAGCTCCGATTCGGACACCACGGTCTCGAGCTCGATGAACGTGCCGTCCAGCTCGGGGACTGTTACCAGCGTGGCCAGCAGATCGCGGCCTGCGGATGCGAATTGATAATTGACGCAATGCTTCTCGAAGCGGACCAGCTCTTTCAGGCCGATACCACGTAGCGCGGAGTCGATCACCGCGGGGTCGGCCACCTCGGTTTCGTATTCCGGCTTCGATCCACTGCTCGCGTCGACCGCGGGTTCCTTGTAGGTCAGCATGGATCGCCTTCCATTGCCCGTAGTGATCGTCCGCAACCGCAGCTCACGGCCCTCCGAAGACAATCGCTCGTCCGCCAGGTCGTAGTAAGTGTCCTCATACTTCGCGCGCTGGCCTGCGCTCCGCGCCGCCAACGCAGCCTGCACTGACTCGACGTCACGGACTCGAGCCTTGAGTTCGGCCTCGATCATGTGACCGATCGTCCCTCGATCGGACGGGCTTGGCGCCACATCTGCTCGAACTGCCGCAAAAATCCGGCATGCAGCACTCCATTGGTCGCTGCCGTGAGCTTGTACATCCCTGAGCGATGGCCCTCGGCGGCCGCGCCGAAGGCGGACAGATACAAAGTTTGGTCGAAAACCAGCATCCGCCAGGTCGGCAGCGTGTCGTAGACAGCGACTTGTAGTTCGACAGAGGGATGCTCGTGAAACTCGGACACCCGTGCCAAGGCGAGCTCGATGCCCGCAGCGAAGGACTGTCTCGATTCGCCGATTTCTGCTGCGCGGATGCCTGTGGCCTCTGAATCTGGATCCAAGAGCAGAGCTCGGACAGCGACGCTCTTCGTCCGTCGCAGCAGTGTGCTGCGCAGCAGCGAGTCGTTGAGCGCCAGCAGCCCCAGACCGCGTACCGCCAACAGGTCGATTCGATCTGCGATCAGCGCTTGTCGGCGCAGTTCGGCATCGGCCTCGGACTGCACGGTGAACGCTTGCGCGATCTCGGCGTGGCCGGTAAGTGTATGCGCGTGTCGTGGAGCGAGGCCGAACAAGACACGCGCGTGGTCCGGCATCGAGATGCCATCCGCGATCCGTTCGAATACTTCGAAGCGTGTGACAGTTCTTCTGCTATTGATGATCTCGTTGACTCGGCCCTGGCCCAGCCCTACTGCCGCTGCGATGCGTGCTTGGCTCGCCCCGGTGTACCGCTGAACCGAGCGGAGTAGCGCCGCTACATCGCGTCGCCGCAGGAGCGCGCCCACCTCGGGCTTGTGCCAGACCGCCGCAGGGACCTCGATTCCCCCGTATTCGGTCTCCATTGCGCCCAGCAGGTATCTCACAATGAGATACCTGCTGAGGTATCGAGTGGAGGGCAGCGCCGAAACCACAATTTCTCTGTAATCGCCGCTCTGCCTGTACCTATGGCGAGTTGGCGGCAACTATCGAGTCCGTCGAGAGGTTGTGTGTGATGCCCGCCGATCTCGTTACTACGAGTGTCGTTGTTGTCGCAGTCCTGTTCGGTCTGTGGATTGTTTGGTTCGTGCTGCCGTGGCTCATCGATCGCGAGGACGAAACCGATGAATCGGTCGATGCGTACGACATCATCCAGCGCATCGAGCAGGAGACGGACCGATGAGCATCTCGCTCGCCGACGCCGAGCAGTGGCGCAGGATGCACCGAAACTGCGCGGTCGATGGCTCCTTCCGATCCCTGGAGCAAGCGCTTCGTTGCGAATGTCCACTGCGGCCACGGTCCTGGCTGCAAGCAGTACTTGTCCGCCTCGGCCTACAGCTTCGGATTGTCGGAGGATTAGCCGTGGACGGGCAGGGAAGGAACCAATAGGGCGGTCCCGCCGCCTGGATGCAGCACGCCGATGGGACGTGGTCGGTCGTAGATGAGTACGGATTCGCCAGCGAACCTTTCCTAGTCATCGACGGAAAGGCATTCCCGATCGACTCGACCAGCGAATAGTCGTGCCCGCCCATCGGCCGATCGGGATGGATTCGCCTGCTACACGGCGCTGGGGGTCGGCTCGAAGGTGGATTTGAAGTCCGGACATTCGACCAGGGGGTCGTGGGTGCAGGTGGAGGCGTGGCGGAGGCTGTCGCGCATGCGGATGAGGCGGGCTATGTCGTTGTCGAGTTCTCGTGCTTTTTCCGCCATGCGGGTGCGGAGTTCGGCGTCGGTGGGGGAGGCGCGCAGGAAGCGGGCGATCTCGGCGAGGGTGAAACCGGCGCCTCTGGCGCAGGTGATGAGGGCGAGGCGGCCGAGAACGTCGGGGTGGTAGAGGCGGCGCAGGCCGTTGCGGCCGGTCGCGCTGATGAGACCGCGCTTCTCGTAGAAGCGCAGTGCGGAGGGGGCGAGGCCGGCGTGGCCGGCGACTTCGGCGATATCGAGCAGGTCGGTCATCTCGTCTCCTTGACTTGAACCGCACTTCAAGTCACAGACTAGCTCGCATGACAATCCACCACCTCAATTGCGGCTCGGTACGGCAGATCGAAGCCACCTACGACGGCCCCACCCCCGCTCATGCCGTGAACCACTGCCTGCTGGTCGAGACGGCGTCCGACGGACTGGTCCTGATCGAGACGGGCATCGGACTCGATGACGTGCGCGACCCGGCGGGCACCCTCGGGGCGGACTGGGTCACGATGGCCCAGCCCGTGCTCGCCGAAGACGAGACCGCGATCCGGCAGGTCGAGCGGCTCGGCTACGACCCCGCCGACGTCCGGCACATCATCCTCACCCACCTCGACGTGGATCACTGCGGCGGACTGCCCGACTTCCCGCACGCGCGGGTCCATGTGCTCGCCGCGGAGTTGATGGCGGCACAGGCCGAAGCCCCGAGTTTCCGCTACCGCCCCGCGCACTGGGCGCACGACCCGCACTGGGTGAGCTATCCGTCGGACCCGACCGGGAAGTGGTTCGGCTTCGACGCGATCCAGCCGAAGGACCTGCCCGACGAATTCCAACTGATCCCGCTGGGCGGGCACACCGCGGGCCACACCGGTGTCGCCGTCCGCGATGGCGACACCTGGCTGCTGCACTGCGGCGACGCGTACTACTACCATCGCGAACTCGACCCGGCTCCGCAGCCGCACCCGGTGCTCGACATCGTGCAGACCAGCTCCGAGGTCCACCACGACCTGCGGCTGGGCACCCAGGCACGGCTGCGCGAACTACACCGAGATCACGGTCACGAGGTCACGCTGATCAGCGCGCACGACCCCTGGGAGTTCCAGCGCGCGCGCTGACTCACCGACGCTGCCAGCACTGCGCCCGATCGCCGAGATTCCACCAGGAGACGTAATCCGGGTCCTGGTCGAGCACCGTCCATCCGGCCTCCAGCGTGTCGAAGAACGCGCTGTCGGCCGTGCGCCCGCCGCGCGGTTCACCGACGTAGATCAGCAACGAGCCGCCCGCCTCCTGGTAGGCGACGAGGGTGCTGGAGGCCATCGGGTTCTCCCAGCCGGGCGGCCAGCAGAGGAACAGCGCGTGGTCGGCGTGCGTGGCGACCAGCTCGGTCGCGGCGGACGGCGGCACGGCGGTGGGATGCCAGGTCGCGGTTTGTCCCGCTGCGGCCGGGAACGCGGGGTTGACCGTACGATCGGGGGGATGTGAGTCGAAAGCGCTGGTGGGTGACCCGATTCGAGTGAGCTGATGCGCCCAGTAACCGCGTCCGGCTCCGACCTCGAGGATCGGCCTGCCTTGCGCTACATCCGCCACCCACCGCAGCGTCGCGGGGGAGGGGATCGCGTAGGCGTAGGCCGCTTGCAGGAGGATCTGCGCATAGGCGAGCCGTGCGCTGCCTTTCGGGTTTCCTCCGTTCACCTCCGCACGGTTCCCGCGCTCCCTCGGCCCGGGCGACACCGCCGCGGCCACGATGTCCCAGTACGGGTTCGTGCTCGCGCCACCGGTCATGTAGTGCAGCAGGTGTAGGTCGAACCTGGCATCGGCGATGTCGTCACCGGTACCGGGCAACCGGCCTGCGGTGGCCCAATAGTCGGCGACCCGCGGATACGTTGTCGCGAAACTGGATTCGTCCTGGACCAGGTCCGTCAGCGCCGTGCGACGCTGCGGCGAAAGCGCCAAGTCAGCCATTCCCCGATTCTCCGACGCCCGTCACCGGGCGCCGGGGAGCATCGGGTCGATTTCACCGGACCGTCGTGAATCCTTTGCTCGCCGTTGAGGATTTGCCTACCGGCCCGAGTTACGCCGACGCGATTCGCCTGCCGGCCTACTCGCCGTCGCGGATCGACACCAGTCCGCCGAGCGTGCCGAGGTAGGCGGCCCCGTCGGGGCCGATGGCGATTCCGGCGTAGTTGTTGTTGAAGCCGAGACCGTTGCCGGACAACTGTTTCCACACGGTCGCGCCGGTGCGGTAGTCGAGGGCGGTCCAGTACCAAGGATCGCTCGGCTCGGCGCCTTTCGTGTAGGTATAGATCAACCCGGTGGCCAGGGACAGCTTCGGTACCACCGTTGGCGCGGCTTCGACCGAGTTCGTCCAGGTCAGATGGCAACCGTCGGCGTCGATGTCGACACGGGCGAATCCGGGAGTGGTGGTCTTTCCGGACGCGACCGCGTCGGGATGCGAATACCCGTAGTTGTTCTCGACGATGAGTGAACGCCCCGCCCCGATCAACGAATTCTCCGTGGCGCCGCGGCCGGGCTCGAACACCGGCACCGCGCAGACCTGACGTTCGGCGACCGACGGCGCCGTGCGGTAGACGACGACGTTCATCGGATCGGCATTGTCGGTAATGGCGACATAGCCGTCGGGCAGGACGGTGGGCGTGGTGCCGGTTCCGTCGTCCACCTGGCCCGGCTTGTGCTGGTTGCTGTTGGCGTAGGTGGTCTGCCATGTGATCTGCGGTGCCCCGTCGGGTCCGGCGTCGAGACGCAGAAGTTGCCGGTTGGTGGCGAGGTAGACCTCACCGGCCGCGCCGACCGCGAACGAATTCTCGATCTGGTTCTCCGTGCCGGCTCCGAGCCGGACCACCTGCGGCGCGCCGGTATCCGGATCGAGGGTGCCGACCACTCCGTTCGTTTTGGCCACGAACCAGATCCGGCCGTTGGAGTCCGGCAACGCGGAGTTCAACGTCTCGCCCGGGCGCAGCACGCCGGTCAGATCGTAATCACGCACGAGCGAGAAACCGTCGGCAGCGGGAGTTTGGGCGAATACCTGAATATGCCCGGTGCTGGTGCCCACGATCGCGCGGTCCTCGTCGTCGAGGTAGAAGTACCCGCCGCCGACGAAATTGTTGAATGCGCCGGGTTGCAACGTATCGATGGGACTCTTGCCGGGCAGGGGATGTTTGCCGAGCACGCTCATCGTCGTGGGATCGATGAGGTAGAGGCCCGGTTGCAGCCCCAGGCACGTGGTGACGATACGGCCGGCGCGGTCGAACGCTATCGAGCCGCATTCGCTGCCGAGCAGTAGGGAATCCGTCCGCGGCGCCCGGCCGAGCGGCCCGGGCCGGGTATAGGTGTCGCTCATCCATCCGTCGTTGTGGACGCCCGAGTTCCCGTTCGGCGCCAGGTGCGGGTTCTGCGGGACCGCGCGGATACCGGTGATCGGGTCACCGCTCGCGGCAGCACCGACGAATCGCGGCGGTTCCGGCACGGCCGGGAGCGAAGGAATCGGCGCCGCGGCGGCGGGCACCGCTACTGCGGCGAGGATTGTCGCGGGCAGCGCCGCACGCAGAACCTGGGAGGAGAGGATGTGAAACACGAGTGAACGGTATCCGTGTCCGGCGAGCCGCGAATCCCCCACACGAGTGATTACGCGCGCCCGGAATCACGCGCGACCCGGAAACCCGTCCAAGCACTCCGTCGCTCAGTACTGCTGGTGCCCGGCCAACTGCTGCGCGATGAGTCCTTGCAGTCTTTGCAGGCCGCCGACGGTGATGCCGCTCTGGATCTGTCCCTCGATGGTCCGCACCAGCATCGAATCGCTGAGCACCTTCTCGCTGGACTGGATCAGCACGGTCCCCGCACCCGTGAACTCGAACTGGCGCTCCTCACCGGAGTTCACGCCGAAGCGCGCCGCACCGGCGGCCAGGAAGTTCGAGATCCATCCTTCGTCGTAGTGGTGGCTGGGGGAGGGACAATCCGCCCATCCGACCAGTGATTCCGGGTCGACGCGCAGCGGCGGCTCCGCGAACATGACCGGGCCGTTGGACGATGCGAGGAACTTGCCGGTGCCGATGAGAGTGAGGAACCCGGGCACGATGGACTGGTTGAGCGACAGGCCCGGCTCGAAGGCCAGCAGGTTCGCCGCCCGGATGGTCAGGTTGCCGTTGTCCTCGAGATCGTAGGAATTGATGTCGTAGCCGCGGTCGCCGATGATCAGCTTGCCGTGCCCCTCCGCGACGACGTAATCGCCGGTGAACAACGGCGCGGAGAACTGCTGCGACACCATATGCAGCAGACCGCCCTGCAATCCGTGCGTGAGCATCTGGAACCGCATGTCGCCGTAGTAGGCGATCATCGCGCCCTTGCGCATGAACCACGGTTTGTTCAGGTCGATGCTGTACGCGTAGCTGTTTCCCGGGATGTTGTCGCTCTCACCGAGATTCATGGGGTTGAGGATCTGGGACATACCCTGCTCACAACTTCTCTTCGGAGGCCTGCACGTAGACGACGCCCTGCCCGACGCAATGCAGCTGCATCGCCTCCCCGGAGCCACGGCCGACGGCATCGCGCCAGCTCAGCGCCGACTTGAGCTCGGTCTGCACGTTGCCGTAGGCGGCGACGAAGGCTTGCGGGTCGACCACGATCGGATTCGGCCCGCCCACTTGCAGTTCCAGGAATCCACCGTGCCCGAGCAGCACCGCGGCGCCGTGCCCGGACAGCTGGGTGGTGAACATGCCCTGGCCGGTCAACGCGCCCGAGGCCGCGCCGCGCAGCGCGCCCATCAGGCCGCCGCCTCCGCCCCCTCCGCCCGAACTCATGACGGAGACGACCGAACTCTGCAACCCGGCGGTGTTGGCGAGCAGCCGAGATGCCTCGACGCGCAGCGTCGCACCCGGCTGCAGGTTTACCACGTGAACCTCCAGGCCGGCGAATCCGTAATGGACCACGCCGTTGCCCTGTGCGAGCATGGTGCGCTCGTGCTCACCCGCCATCGCGCGGCCCGCGAGACCCATCAGCCCGCCCATGCCGCCCATGCCCTGGGCGCCCGGGATCTGATGGGGCGCGAAAGACACAGCGCCGGTATAGAACAGCATCGCGCCGTTGCGAGCGACCACCCCGCCCGCCATGCCGACATCGACCTTGACGACTTTGCCGTTGACCTTCTCGAACACCGCTCGCCCTACCGTTCCGCCGGTTGGATCGACACCACGCCCTGGCCGTCCCAGCGCAACGAGAACGCCTCGCCCGCGTCCTGGCCGACGAAATTGCGCCACGACACGTCGGTGACGAAGGACTGGTTGAGGTTCCCGCGTGCCGCGACGAACGCGTCCGGATCCACCACCAGTGGATACTGCGGGGAGACCTCCAGATGGATGAGCGGGCCACCGGCCGAGAGCAACGCGACCTGACCCTGGCCGGAGACGGTCGTGGTGAACAGGCCCTGCCCGGTGGACGCACCGCGCAACCCGGCGAAGCGTACGTCGGTGCGCAGGTTTCCGGCGAAGGCGAGCAACTGCTGCGACTCCACCTGCAGCGTCTCGTTGTTCAGGTTGACCACGGTGACGTGCTGGCCGTTGACCGCGAAGAACACCCTGCCGTGCCCGGCGCATTCCATCAGCGACAGTTTCTCGCCGGTGGCCCGGCGCTTCAGCCCGGCGAGCACGCCGTCGCCCCCGCCGAAACCGGCCGCTTTGAACTGCACGTTTCCTTCGTAGGCGATCATCGAACCGGAGATCGCGCGGAGGCTGGTCCCGGACAGGTGAGCCTCGATCACCTTCTTCGATTGTTCGAACAGTTGCGCCATGCGGTGTTTGCCTGCTGTCTCGATCGGGAACACGATGTGACCGCCGTATTCCATCTGCGTGCCGTCACCCTAACCGATGCATTCGCGGGTGTCGGGCCAGCGCGGCCGTTCAGTACGAGCGGCGCGCAACGCGTTTCTCGTAGAGTGTCAGGCGAACGCACCGACAAGCGAAGGGTCGAACTTGTCCGCAACACTCGCCAAGGGCCAGAACGGTCCGCTGGCCACCAACGACGTGGTGATTTCCGTCCAGCTCTCGGCGCCGGCGGATCTGTCGGCACTACTGGTCACCGAGCGGGGCAAGGTCCGTTCCGACGCCGACTTCGTCTTCTTCAACCAGCCCAGCGGTCCCGGCGTCAACCTGCAGCCCGCCCCCGCGGGACAGCCCGCGTCGCTGGCGGTGTCGTTGCACGCGGTGCCCGCCGACATCGACCAGATTCGCGCGGTGATCACGCTGGACGACGCGAACAGCAACTTCGGCAGGTTCCCCGCCCCCACCGCGATCGTGTCGGACGGGGCCGGTAACCAGTTGTACGAGTACCGCATCGAAGGACTGAACACCGAGTCGATCGTGATCGCGCTCGAGCTCTACCGCCGCCAGGGTGCGTGGAAAGTGCGCGCGGTCGGGCAGGGGTACGCTGGCGGTTTCGCCGCGCTGGTCACCGATCACGGTGTGACGGTCGACGACGCCCCAGCCCAGCCGGCCCAGGCGCCGCAGGCCCCGCCACCGCCTCCGCAGCAGCCGGTCCAGCAGCCGCCGAACTACCCGCCGCCGACCACCCCGGCGTACCCGACCCAGGAGCAGTCGCCGCAGTACGCGCCGCCCGGGCCCGGTTACCCGCCTCCTGGTCCCGGTCAGCCGCCGCAGGGCGGGCCCGGCTACCCGCCGCCCGGCCCCGGTCAGCCGCCGCAGGGCGGACCCGGCTACCCGCCGCCCGGTCCCGGCTACCCGCCGCCGCCCGCCCCCGGCTACCAGCAGCCCGGCCAGCCGCCGCAACAACCCGCCGAGGTCAGCCTGAGCAAGGACCGCCCGGTCAGCCTGGTCAAGGGCCAGCGGGTGACGTTGCGCAAGGAAGGCGCCGCGCTGACCTTCGTCAAGATGGGCCTCGGCTGGGATCCGGTGCGCAGCCGCGGCATGTTCGGCAACCGCACGGTCGACATCGACCTCGACGCGTCGGTCATCATGTTCGCCGACATGAACCCGGTCGACGTCGCCTACTACGGCCAGTTGACCTCCAAGGACGGCTCGGTCCGCCACCAGGGTGACAACCTCACCGGCGAGGGCGAGGGCGACGACGAGATGATCCTGGTCGACCTGACCCGCATCCCGGCGCACATCACCACGCTGGTCTTCGTCGTCACCTCCTACAAGGGGCACACCTTCGAGCAGGTGCAGAACGCGTTCTGCCGCTTGGTCGACGGGACGAACAACGGCGAACTGGCCAGGTACACCCTCGCCGGCGGCATGCCGTTCACCGCGATGGCGATGTCCAAGCTGTACCGGGTGGGCAACGACTGGAAATTGCAGGCGCTCGGTGAGGGCTTCCAGGCCAAGCATCCGGGTGAGGCGGTGCCGCAGCTCGGCCGGTTCCTCGTCAACGGTTGACCGGCGGCGGACAGCGGGGCGGATACGGTGATTCAACTGCAGGCCGGTCAGAACATCCCATTGACCGGTGAGGTCGTTCGTTTCAGCGCGAAAGCCGAGGCTGCCCTCGATGTTTCCGCGCTGGTGGTCGCCGAGAACCTGAAGGTTTTCTCCAGCGACGATTTCGTCTTCTACAACCAGCCCGCCACGCCGGGGGTCGCCTTGGCCGCCGACGGCGTCACGATCACGCTCACCGAGGTACGCGCCGACGCGAAGGCCGTGCTGCTGGTGGTGAGCGCCGACCCGTCCGCCCCCGCGCGGGCGGACGGCCTCGGGCCGGTCACCGCCACGTTGTCCGAGAACGGCAGCGCGACCGCGGAGTTCGCGATCACGCCGTCGTCCGGTGAGACGGCGCTGATCTGTCTGGAGGTGTACCGGCGCGGCCCGGCCTGGAAACTGCGCGCGGTGGGCCAGGGCTACGCGGGCGGGCTGGCCGTGCTGCTCACGGCGCACGGCGTCGAGGTCGACGGTGCGTCCCCGGAGCCGGGGCAACCCGGCACGCACACCATGACCGGCCCACTGGCCGGTGACGCGCAGATCGCCGCCGCCGGTGCGCCGCTGGAAGTCGGTCACGGCTTGGAGCGGCTGTGGATGGTGTTCGAGGACGCCGCGCGGTCGGCCGCCGCGCTGGTCTCGGCGCGGGAGTACGCGGCCAAGCGGCTGGACAACGAACTGTCGCTCGCCGTCTCCGATCCCGCGACCAGGAACACTCCCGAAGCCGAGCAGGCGCGTCGCGTCGCGCAGCAACGGCACGACGAGCTCGTCGGCACCGCAGAGCACAACCACCAGCGCGACGCCGAACAGCTGAAGGGCGAACTCGCCGAGGCCGACCGGGTGCTGCCGCCGGCTTTGGCGTCGTGGGACTCGCCTGCCTGGGACAAGCCGCCTGCGCCGAGCGACGGCATCCGGCTCGGTGAGCTGTACGCCCTCGACCGGGGATCGCTGCGCATCCCGTATTGCGTTCCGGTGCCACTGAACCGGCCGCTGTGGATCGATGCCGAATCGACCCGCGCGGTCGCGCCCGTCGTGGGCGCGCTGCTGGCGCGGTTGCTCGCCACGGCGCCGCAACGGCGGACGCTGGTCGACATCATCGATCTCACCGACGCGTTCAGCGGCTTCACCGGCCTGCTCGCTCCGGTGCTGAACGGCCCGCCGATCACCGACCACGCCGACATCTCGGAGCGGTTGCAGGCGCTGGTCGACG
The DNA here is from genome assembly GCF_053602135.1 of Nocardia sp. NPDC004573. NCBI lineage: Bacteria > Bacillati > Actinomycetota > Actinomycetes > Mycobacteriales > Nocardiaceae > Nocardia > Nocardia sp. NPDC004573. The sequence goes on along the minus strand of NZ_JBSGDA010000020.1, from coordinate 44,729 downwards.
CGGCCGAACTCGCCGAATTGGCCTACACGAGCGGCGCCTTCACGCCACCCGCCGAGCATCGGGTGCTGTTGGCGGCGGATTTCCCGCACGGATACCAGAGTTCGGACGCCCAGCGGATCGGCGCGTTGATCACGCGGGGCGAGTTGATCGGACTGTCCATCGTGATCGTCGGCGCGAACGAATCCGATTCGGCCGACACCACCGTCGCGATGCTGTCGCAGTCGTGCCGCCACCTGCCGACCGTCGACGGCACGCCACTGTTCGATCCGTGGACCGGTAGCGCGTGGCAGCTCGATCTGGACATGTTGCCGCAGGAACCGGAGCGGCAGGCGCGCTTCCTGCGCACCAGGTGAGCGTCCGAGCCCGCGGCCGGTCAGCCGCGGGCGACCGCCGGTCGCGGTCGCAGCGGCTCCGGCAGCCAGGCCGGCTGCGGGTCCGGCATGCGGTCGACGATGCCGCCGACCGGGTCGTCGACGAAGTCGCGCCGCACCAGGTCCTCCTCCGGGCGATAGATCTGCCGCACGATCAGCGCGCACAGCCCGAGTACCGCCAGGTCGCGCAGTGCGACGGTGCCGGTGAACCACTGTTCGGGCAGGCCCTTGCGGTCCAGACCGAGGTAGTAGAACATGCGCGGGACCCAGACCAGGGCATCGATGGTCATCCAGGCCAGCAGGATGCGCCGGTGCGGAAGTGCCAGGACGGCGAGCGGCACCAACCACAGCGAATACTGCGGACTCCACACCTTGTTCGTCAGCAGGAACGCCGCGACCACGAGGAAGCACAGTTGTGCCAGCCGCGGCCGCCGCGGTGCGGTGAGGCCGATGTAGGCGATCACCGCGCAGGCCGCGACGAAGGCCAGCAGCGAGACGGCGTTCAGGATGGCGGGCTGCTCCCCGTGGGTCAGCACGCCGTCGAAGCCGGGCCAGCCGGTGAACGACGAGATCACGTTGTAGATGGAATCCGGGTCGGCGTGCCGGGTGGTGTTGAGGCGGAAGAATTCTCGCCAGCCGTTCGGGAACAGTGCGGCGATCGGCAGATTGACCGCCAGCCAGGTGGCCAGCGTGGCGCACACCGTGACGGACGCGGCGCCGAGCGGACGGGCGCTGAGGAATTGGATGCGGTAGGGCGTTTCACGCACCCACGCCAGAAAGGTGTGCCAGCCGTCGATGTCGCGAATCCGCAGGCCGAGGTGCGTGCGCGGGGTGCGCTGCGTGGTCTCGGTACGCAGGCACAACACGACGATGGGACCGAGCAGCAGCAGCGGATACAGTTTCGCCGCGCCGCCCAGACCGAGCAGCACGCCCGCGACCACCGGTCTGCGCCGCGCCCAGGCGAGCAGGCCGGTCGCGGCGAAGGCCGTCGCGAGCGCGTCGAAATTGGTGAACGCGTGCACGATCACCAGCGGTGAACAGGCGATCAGCGCCGCGTCCCAGATCCGGCGGCCGGACAGCAGGGCCGACGCCCAGACGGTGATCAGCCAGGCGATCGCCAGACCGAACGCGACGACGTTGAAGTAGATCACCACCTGCAGCGCACCGGGCAGCGGCGCGGCGTCCCAGCTCTTCGCGATCCGCATCGCGAGATACTGGTACAGGCCCGAGAGCACCGGATACTCCATGTATCGCGTCTCCCGGCCACCGTCGGGAGTCTGCTCGGTCCACTGCTTCTTGTACGGGAAAGCACCTTCGTTCAGTCTTTCCGCGCCGTACAGCGGGACGGTGTCCGAGTAGCACATCGCCACGTACTGGCGGCCGTTGTTCCAGTCGAGAGTCGGACCGTCCGCGCCGTCGGTCTGCTGAATGCAACCTGCTTTGCCGAACCAGCCCAGCGCCAGGAACACCACCGTGAACGCCAGCAGCACCCGCATGGGCGTCCAGAACCGCACCCGCCCGATCAGCGCGTGATCACCGACCGGCCCGCCGATCACCGTGGACAGTTGCGCGGCGAGGGAGTCGTTGCGACTCGGCCGGTCTCGGCCATCCGCCGATCGCAGATCGGATGCGAGCGGAGCCGGGGCCGCGTAGTACGCCCCACCGGGCTTCACCTGGTCCGACAGCGGTGCCCTCCCATTCCTCCGTGGCTCCACCAGCTGCTGATCGGTCACGGATCCCGAGGCTACCCGGAGTGCGCCGCGCGGTCCGGATCGACTCGTCTCTCCGGTCTAGGCGTTGCCACCCGCGGGTCACACACTAAGCTGCGAAAGAAGTTAATTCTCTTCCTCGGTAATGGCGTGGGTGTTATGATTCCGATAGGTTTGGCGCGCAATGCTGACGCGTCTACTTCGAAACGGGGTGGGCATGTTCAAAAGATTATTCGTCTCGCTGACTGTCGCTGGAGCGGTGCTGGTCGGGCTTGCCGGAAACGCCACCGCTGGGTATTCGTCCTACTCGGAGTGCCTGGGGTGGAAGGGTATTCCGGACAAGTGTGTGCAGATATCGGATGGAACGTATGTTGTCCTGCGGGGATATCATAAGTTCACTGAATGTCTGAGCTGGGCGGGTGTCAGGGAGAAGTGCTACCAGGACCCAAATGGTTTCTGGTACATCACTCCGGCTTGATTCCTGCTCCGCGCCAGCCCTGGCCAGCGATTGCTAGATCGGCCAGGGCTGTAACGGGTCGGGTGGCTCGTCCGGACGCCACTCGAGCACAACATTTTGATCTGATTATTTCTCTTACCTTCGGCTGGGAAATGCGCCGGGCAGGGTTATATCAAATGAGTGCGGGATTCCGATCGTGGGAAACCGCTATCATCAGCTGCGTTATACGTTGGCTGGGGCGTGTGTCTGCGTAGAACTAGTGATAGCGCTGTTTTACCGAGCGGCATGATTACGAAGAAAGTGCCACCGAAGGTGGGTGAGTATCTGATCGCCTCGGGAGCAAGGTTGGCTGTATTGATTGGCTGACCTGAAGATTCGGCAGTCGACGAATTCCATTCGGTCTTTCGCCGACTGCCGATCGATCATGACTGCCGAGCTATCGGCCCCGGGTCGGGGGTGCCCCGGTCGTCCCTGCGTCGTTGCCATTGCCGTTGTTGCCCGCGCGGGGTGCGTTCGTGGCTGTGGGGGACGAGCCGTCGGTCGGTGCGACCGGCTGGCCGGGCAGCGGGCCCGCGTCCGACTCACGTTGCTGTTGCGGGCGCTGCTGCTGCGGTGCGGGCTGGACGCCGGGCACCGGGATGGTGATACCGGGCAGGATCTCCACCTGGGTCGGCGCAACCACGACCGGTGGCAGCAAGGGGGAGTCGACGGTGGACGGCGGGGTGTAGGGCGCCGACCACTCGGGGACACCGGCCTGGCCCTTGATCGGGGCGGGCTTGGGGAACGTCTCGTTGCGGGTGCCCGAAAGCGCGCCGTCCATGGTCGCCTTCCATATGTCGGAAGGCAGGCCCGAACCGTAGATCATGCCGCCGCTGTAGTTGCGCAGCGGAGAGTTGTCGACGCTGCCGACCCACACGGCGGTGGACAGCGAGGGGGTGTAGCCGACCATCCAGGCGTCCTTGTTTTCGCCCGTGTCGAGCAGCTGCGCCGTACCGGTTTTCGAAGCCGATTCCCGTCCGTTCGCCAGCCCGTGATTGCGGGAGTAGCCGGCGATCGGCTTCATCGCGGCGGTGACGTTGTCGGCCACCGCGGCCGAGACGCGCTGCTCACCGGCCACTTCACCACGATCGAGCAGGACCTGCCCGTCGGCGGTCACGACCTTCGTCACGAAATGCGGCGCGTGGTAGACGCCGGAGGCGGCCAGCGTGGCGTAGGCGGAGGCCATGTCCAGCGGGCGGGCCTGGTACTGGCCGAGCACGATGCCGTTGTTGGGCCCGGAGCCGTCCGACTCGGTGAGTGTCTTGCCCACGCCCGGGATGGTCTCCGGAATGCCCAGCCTGTGACCCATGTCGGCGATCTTCTGCGGGCCGTTCTGCATGTCCAGCTGCATCCGATAGAAGCTGGTGTTCAGCGATCGTTTCAGCGCCTCGGCGATGGTGCACATGCCGCACTGTTCGCCTTCGACGTTGGTGATCTTGATGCCGTTCACGGTGAGCGGTGAGCTGTCGTACATCTGCGACAGCGGGATGCCCTGCTCCAGATTGGCCGCGAGGCCGATGACCTTGAACGACGAACCGGTTTGCAGGCCGGCGTTGGCGAAGTCGTAACCCTGGCCGTCGCTGCCGCCGTAGTACGCGCGCACCGCGCCGGTGCGCGGATCGATGGAGACCACCGCGGTGCGCAGCTGCTCCGGCTCGCCTTGCATCTTCGAAGTCGCCGCGTCCACGGCCGCCTGCTGAGCCTTCGGGTCGATCGTGGTGGTGATCTGCAGGCCGGAGGTGTTCAGTTGCTGCTCGCTGATGCCCGCGGCGGCGAGTTCCTTGAGCACCTGCGTCTTGATCAAGCCTTCGGGACCGGAGTCCTGTTCCTTGTCGCGCGTCGACGCGAGCGGAACGACTTGCGGGTACTGCAGGCCCTGCCGCTCGGCGGTGTTCAGGCTGCCGAGCGAGACCATGCCGTCGAGTACGTAGTTCCAGCGGGTCTTCGCGCCTTCCGGGTTCTTCTCCGGGTCCAGGCTGGACGGCAGCTGGATGGTGGCGGCCAGTACCGCGCCCTCGGCGATGGTCAGCTCCTGCACCGGCTTGCCGAAGTACGCCTTGGACGCCGCGTCGATGCCGTACGCGCCGCGGCCGAAGTAGATGGTGTTCAGGTACGCGGCGAGGATCTCGTCCTTGCTCCACTGCCGCGCCATCTTGGCCGAGATGACCAGCTCGTGCATTTTGCGGGTCAGCGAGCGTTCGTCACCGACCAGCGCGTTCTTCACATACTGCTGGGTGATCGTCGAGCCACCGCCCGCGCTTTCCTTGCCGAGGATGTTGTCCCTGGCCGCGCGCGCGAAGCCGGAGATCGAGAAGCCGGGGTTGGTGTAGAAGTCCCGGTCCTCGGCCGCCATCACCGCGTTGCGCACATGCGGTGGGATCTGGTCGATGGTGACGTCGGTCCGGTTGCCTTCCGGCGGGACGACCTTACTGATCACCGACGTGCCGTCGGAGGCGAGAATCGTCGCCACCTGGTTGGTCTTCAGGTCGCCCGGTTGCGGCACCGACACCGTGGTGTACGCGGCCAGGAAGATGCCGCTGGGCACCAGGATGGCCAGCGCGATCATGACGTAGAGCGTGCGGCGCACGATCCGCCACGGGAACTTCTTCTTCTGCGCGGGCTGGCGGCGTCCCGGTCCGTCGGAGCCGTTGCCGCCGCCACGGCGCGGCGGCGGGCCGGACGGCGGGCCGCCGCCGGGGACGCGACGTCCGTCGCGATCCACCGCGGGACGCCCACCGGTGGCCGGACGCGGGCCGGTGCTGGGACCGCGCCGGTCGCGCTCGGCCACCGCCTCGGTCAGCGAGCCCGGCCGCTGGATTCGCTGGGTCTGCTGGGGGCCGGACGCGCCGCCGTTGGGCACGCCGCGGTTCGGCTGCGGCGGACGGCCCGGCTGGGGCGGGCGACCGCCCTGCGGGGGTCGCCCGTTCGGCGGGGGGCCGGGACGGCGCGGCGGCTGCGGACCACGCGGCTCGCCGGGGAGGGGACGCCCACCCGACGGCTGACCCGGACGGGCGCCGGGCGGCGGCCCTGGACGGGGATTCTGGTACGGGTTGGGACTTGGACGTGAACTCTGCGGAGGACGACCGCCATGTGGCTCATCGCCGTAGGGCTCGTAGGGCGAATTCACTGACAAGATCTCCATAACTCGTAGCGGTCCAGGTGGCTATCAGCGGTAGTCGTCACCGCGGCGGACGCGTGCCTGCTCCCCGAGTCAGCCGACGGGGATGACCCAGGCACTTCATTCGGCGGCTGTGCGCCGGTTCGCGCGTGTCCCGGTGCGGCGGCGCGGCGGCGCCGGCGCGGAGCCGAGCACATAGGACTGCACCAGATGATTCCAGCTGCACGTCCGGCATACCTCGACGACATGAACCGAGAATTCTTCCCGCGTCTCGGCGAGTCGCGCAAGCTCCTCGGGTGTGCGAGCCGACCCGGCGACCGGCCCGAGGCCGTCGCCGAAGACCCAGGATACGAGGGTCAGTTGTTCCTTCCGGCAGATGGGGCAGGTGACTTCGCTACCCCGGCCGTGAAACTTCGCCGCACGCAGAAGATAAGGATTCGCATCACACACCTCGGCGACATCGACCCGGCCCGCATAGACGTCAGCCAGCAGCGACCGGCGCCGGAGGGCGTAGTCGACAACTTGCCGCTGAATTCGCACGAGAACCAGAGTAGCGGTGTTGGAATCGCCCCGCCCCGGGCTGTGCGGATTGACCGGTCCCGACCGGCTGCGATCCAGCGCGGCGCGGCCGCACCCCGGGCTACCATCCGTCTGTGTCCACCGCATCATCCGGGCGCACGCGAGCGCGTGACCTCGACCGCGCCGCCGCGTCCGGCTTGCTGGACGCCGCCTACGCGGAGGGGCAACTCGGGGCCGACGAGTACCACGACCGAATCGCGCAGGCCGCGGCGGCGAAAACGCTCGGCGATCTGGCCGCGCTCACCGCCGATCTGCAAAGCCAGGCCACGGTGCGGGGGTTCGCTCCGCAGCGCTCGGCGAGCACGCGAAAACGCCTGCGCCGCTCGGCATCCGGAGCAAGTTATCCCGATCACACCCGGGCGCGCGATGCCGATCGCGCCACTACTCGCGAGCTGCTCGACGCCGCCCGGGTCGAGGGCCAGCTGTCCGAAGAGGAGCACGACACCCTCGCCGAACTCGCTCGGGAGGCGCGCACCGTGGGTGATCTGCGGGATCTGGTCTCGGACTTGCAGCGGTCCGGCGATATCGCCCCGGCGCCGCGGCCGCCGCGATCGCGCCGCGGGTGGTACACAGCTGCGGTGACCGTGGCCGCGGTCCTGGCCGCCTGCGCCGGGTTTCTCGCGGTCACCCGGGAAGCGGAGGAACCCCACCCGAAGGCGCAGGCCATGCCCGTGCTGGACCAAGCGACGGTGCAACCGTTGGCCATCCCTACGCCGAGCCCGCACACCACCGAGGGAATCGCCACGTTCCTGCGTAATTACCAGCGGAAATTCGGTGACCTCCAGGTCGATGAGCTGTATATGCACGAGGACTACGCCTCGCTCGTCCGGGCGGTGCCCGGGCAGGCGAACCGGAAGGTCGCCTACGACTACCGCGGTGGTTTCACGCAGTCCCGGCAGATCGAGACGCGCAAGGCCGACACGCCGTCGGTGGATCTCGGCGCGTTGAATCCGGAGGCGATCGGCCGGGCACTCGCCGACGCGGCCACGATCGTCCGGGTGCCGGGCGGCGTGGTGACGCATTTCTCCGTGAGCATGCCCGATACCAGGACCAACGCCGAACCCCTCGTCACCGTCTACGTGAGCAACTCGGTCAGGGAGAGCGGATACTTCACCATGACTCCGGCGGGCGAGATTCGCCGTGTCTCGCCGTTCAAGGGGTAGGACGATGGCGACCACCCGATACAGCGGAATCCGCGCCCGCGATACCGACCGCGCCGACGTGTGCGGCCTGCTCGACGCCGCGCTGGCCGACGGACAGCTGACCGCGGGCGAGCATTCCGCGCGCACCACCGAAGCGATGCGCGCCAAATCCTTCGGCGAGCTCGACGCGTTGATCGATGATCTACAGATTCCCGACGACCTCGCGAACGCCCCGGTGGTCCGCGTGGACCGGCGGCGACCACGGCGCTGGCCGGCGTCCGTCTCGATGATCGCGGCCGCCCTGGTCGCGGGCGCGATGGTGGGCGGGATCAGCCGTTGCGGTGTCGATCTGCCGGGTTCGTCGGAGAAGGTTCCCGACATGACCACCGGGGCGGGCTTGTCCTATTTCCTCGCGGAATACAAAGCCGAGTTCGGGGACCTGATCGCCGACGATGTCACCCTGTACCCGAAGTATGCCCTGGTGGATCGGCAGAAGCCCGGCAATGCGGCCCAGACCGGCGACTACCGCTACGACGGCGATTTCGACACCTCGCGTGCCTCCGAGCGCAAAGCGGGGACGCGCACCTTCGACCTCGCCGCCGTCGACGTGCCCGCCATCGCCCGCCTGCTGGCCGGTGCGCCGCAGACGGTGCGGTGCCCGGACGGCGTGATAAGTCACGTCAGCCTGCAGTTCGACTCGCCCGGCGCGGTCGACCCCGGTCCCGTGGTGAATATCTATGTGAAGTGCCAAGGCGGTGCTTCTGGATACGCCAAGGTCACTTTCGCGGGCGAGCCGCTCGCGGTCTTCCCGCGCTGAGTCCGCAAGTCGTCTACGCCGGGGAGCGCCTGTGCACAGATGTATCGCTCCGATATAGTGGATAGTCGCATCCATCGGTTAGGTCTGAACACAGTCAGGGGGTGAAGCCCGGTGCTCGAGCTGGCAATCCTCGGGCTGCTCCTGGAAGCGCCCATGCACGGATACGAGCTGCGCAAGCGGCTGACCGGCCTGCTCGGGGCGTTTCGTGCCTTCTCCTACGGATCGCTCTACCCGACGCTGCGCCGCATGCAGGCGGACGGGTTGATCGCCGAGGAGATCCCCGCGGGCGCGACGACACGCCGTGCGCGACGGGTCTACCAACTGACCCCGGCCGGTCGGGAGCGGTTCAGTGAGCTGCTCGCCGACACCGGACCGCAGAACTACACCGACGACGGCTTCGGCGTACATCTGGCTTTCTTCAGTCGCACTCCCGCGGAAGCGCGGATGCGGATCCTGGAGGGCAGGCGGCGCCAGGTCGAGGAGCGCCGAGAGGGGCTCCGGGAGGCGATCAAGAAGGCCAGCGGGTCACTGGATCGCTACACCCGGCAGCTCCATCAACTCGGACTCGAATCAAGCGAGCGCGAAGTGCGCTGGCTCAACGAGTTGATTGCGGCGGAGCAATCGACGAAGGCGGCACCACAGAAAGAGGGAAATATCGGCCATGAGTGACAACGAGAAGGCTGACAACGCCACAGCGGTTCGCGTCGCCATCGTAGGTGTGGGCAACTGCGCCTCTTCGCTGGTCCAGGGCGTGCAATACTACCGGGACGCGGACGAGTCCTCGACCGTTCCCGGTCTGATGCACGTGCGGTTCGGGCCCTACCACGTCCGCGACGTCAAGTTCGTCGCCGCGTTCGACGTGGACGCCAAGAAGGTCGGCTTCGACCTGGCCGAGGCGATCTTCGCCAGCGAGAACAACACGATCAAGATCTCCGACGTGCCGCCCAGCGACGTCGTCGTGCAGCGTGGCCCGACCCTCGACGGCATCGGCAAGTACTACGCGGAGACCATCGAGCTGTCCGAGGCCGAGCCGGTCGACGTGGTGCAGGTGCTGAAGGACAACAAGGTCGACGTGCTGGTGTCCTACCTGCCGGTGGGCTCGGAGGAAGCCGACAAGTTCTACGCGCAGTGCGCGATCGACGCGGGTGTCGCGTTCGTCAACGCGCTGCCGGTGTTCATCGCCTCCGATCCGGTCTGGGCGGAGAAGTTCACCAAGGCCGGTGTCCCGATCGTCGGTGACGACATCAAGAGCCAGGTCGGCGCGACCATCACCCACCGCGTGATGGCCAAGCTGTTCGAGGACCGCGGTGTGCAGCTCGACCGCACCATGCAGCTCAACGTCGGCGGCAACATGGACTTCAAGAACATGCTCGAGCGTGAGCGCCTGGAGTCGAAGAAGATCTCCAAGACCCAGGCCGTCACCAGCAACCTCAAGAAGGAGCTCGGTGCCAACGACGTGCACATCGGCCCGTCCGACCACGTGGGCTGGCTCGACGACCGCAAGTGGGCCTACGTCCGCTTGGAGGGCCGCGCCTTCGGTGACGTGCCGCTGAACCTGGAGTACAAGCTCGAGGTGTGGGACTCGCCGAACTCGGCGGGCATCATCATCGACGCGGTGCGCGCGGCGAAGATCGCCAAGGACCGCGGCATCGGCGGACCGGTCATCCCGGCCTCGGCCTACCTGATGAAGTCCCCGCCGCAGCAGCTCGCCGACGACATCGCGCGCGCCCAGCTGGAAGCTTTCATCATCGGCGCGGAGTAGACGCCGCACCGGCAGAGGTCGGCCGACGGCGAATGCCCTCGGCCGACCTGCTGGTCGACTACAGGCTCCGGTAGACGTCTTTCCGCCAGCCGCCCTTCACCACGAGGATCACCAGTACGCCGTTGTCCACCCGGTACGCGACCCGGTACCTGCCGACGCGCAGGCGGAACAGGTTGTGGTGGCCGGACAGTTTCTTCACGTCCAGGCCAGGCGCATAAGGATCGTCGCCGAGTGCCGTGAGCGCGGTGAGGATCCGCATCGCATCCGGTCGCTCGATGGCTCGGAGTTCTCGGCGCGCGGACTCCAGGAATCGGAAGCGGTACTTCACTTCGCGTCGTCTTCGAAGAGGTCGGCCAGCACCTCCGCCATGGTGAAGGTCGGCTCGGCGGTCGCCAGCCTTGCGTCGGCCTCGCGGGCGAGGATTTCGTCCTCGGCCGCGTCGAAGGCCTCCACCATGGATAGCGGCACCAGCGCGGCGGCGGGCGCGCCGTCTCGCAGGATGATCACCTGCTCCCCAGCTTCCGCTTCGCGGACGTGAGCGGCCAGGTTGGCGCGCAACTCCCGGATGCTGATCTCCGACATACCGAAAGTGTACACGCTGACGTGTACACAATCGGCTTCATGTCAGTCGAGCGAGACGTAGACCTCCACCGAGGCCGGGCCGGTGTAGCGCTCGACCTCAGCGGTGTGCGAGCGGGTGATGGTGCCCGCGCTCTCGGCCTTCGCCACCTGGGCCCAGGCGGTGCGCAGCAGGTCGTAGGGCTTGTCGGCGACGACGAACTTGGCGTAGCGGCCCTGCGGGATGATGGTGAGCACGTCGCCGGGGTCCAATTCGCCCATCCCGCCGATCTCGTAGCCGAGCACGGCGACGGCGTGATCGTTCTGGCCGATGTAGGCGGCCACCCGCGGCACGTTCTTCTCCCGCGCCAGGTACCGATCCCACGTGAAGTTCACCAGGTCGAGGTCACGCGCGGTCACCTCGCGGCCGGCCAGCGGCACGGTCAGGCCGGCAACCATGCTTTGCGGCAGAGTGACGATCTCGAAGTCCACTGTCTGTTCCTACCCGTTGCCCTGATCGTCTGCCAATGCCACGAAGACTTCCACCGTCCGTGCGTCCGGATAGTGTTCCCAGTCGCCGGTATAGGCCCGCACGAGCCGCCCCGCGGCCTCGGCGTCCCAGACCGCTCGCCAGATGCTCACGATGGTGTCGCCGAGGTTGTCCCCGCTGGCGATGAACCGGGCGAAGCGCCCTGCGGGCACCCGGGCGAGCACGTCGCCGGGCTGCAGGTCGGCCAAGCTGTGACAGCGGTAGCCGACGATGTGGGTCAGATACGAATTGATCTCCGGCGCGTGGTCGACATATGCCGTGGTCGGCGGCCCCGGTAGCTTGCGGGCCAGGTTGCGCTTCCACGCCTCTTCTACTTTCGCGCGGCGCGGTCCTTCGACCGCGAGCGCGGGGCTGCGAAGCACTGTTCCCGCCACCAGCGTCTCGGGTTGGTCAACGACATTGAAATCCACCGGCGTAGCCCCTATGTCTCGTCTGTCCTCAATCGGCGTCGCTCCCGGTGCCCTCCGTGGTGCGCAGGCTACCGCCTCCGGGCCCGTCGCTCGCGCCGCGCTGTCGTCGCTCGAGCGCATATCCTTCCGCATCGTTTCCGCGGTTTCGGCGTCGGCCCGTTCCGACGCACTCGCTGTTCGCTCTCACTCTGGCAAACGATGCTGCCATGTCATGCGTTCCTCCGGGCGACGGAAGGTCACAGCATCATCGCTATCCAGGAACCGGAATGCTCAGCCCCGGGAAAATCTCGACCTCCCTGGGCGGTTGAGGGCTGGACGGGATGATGACGACGGGTTCGCGCTGCGGAGACCGCTGCGGTGGATTCAGGATGTCGTAGGGCCCGCCCGAGGGCTGCTTGCTCGGACTCGGCCTGCCCGGGGCCTGGGTGCCGGGGAACTGTTCGATCGGGGTGCCGTCCAGCGCGTCGTCCATGACTTGCTTCCAGATGTCGGCGGGCAGGCCGGAACCGTAGATGTCGGCTCCGCGGGCGGTGCGGATCGCCTGTGACCGCTCGGTGCCGATCCATACCGCCGTGGACAGCGACGGGGTGAAGCCGATCATCCACGCGTCCTTGTTCAGGTCGCTGGTGCCCAGTTGCGTGGTACCGGTCTTCGCGGCCGAGGGACGGTTGTTCTTCAGCGCGTGCCCGTTGGAGTAGGCCGCGATGGGAAGCATTGCCTCGGCGGTGTTCTCCGCGATCGTCCGGGAGATACGTTGCTCGCCCCCGGACGGCTGTTTGCCGACCTTGTCGCCGCCGCGATCCAGCAGCACCCGCCCGTCGCCGGTCACCACTCGCTGCACGAAATAGGGCTGGTGGTAGACGCCCGACGCGCCGATCGTGGCGTAGGCGGAGGCCATATCTATGGGGCGAACCGAATACTGCCCCAGCACGATCCCGTTCAGCGGTCGCCCGCCGTCTTCGGTCAGGGTCTTGCCCGGCACGCCCGGCAGCTCTTCCGGGATGCCCGCCGCGTGCGCCGCCTGCGCGATGGCCTGCGGACCGTCGGACATCGTCATGGTCAACCGGTAGAAGCTGGTGTTCAGCGAGCGTTTCAGCGCCTCGGCCATGGTGCACTTGCCGCACGACTCGCCGTCGACATTGGTGATCCGGGTGCCCCGGTCGGTCACCGGGGAGCTGTCCAGCACGCGGGACAACGGGATGCTCTGCTGCTGCGCGGCGATCGCCGCGAAGACCTTGAACGCCGAACCGGTCTGCAACGGCGCCTGCGCGAAGTCGAAACCGAGGCCGTCATAGCCGCCGAAGTACGCGCGCACCGCTCCGGAACGCGGATCGATCGACACCACCGCGGCGCGCAATTCGGGTGGCTGCGCACCGAGCCGGTCGCGCACCGCGTCCAAGACCGCCTGCTGTGCCCGGGTATCGATGGTGGTGGTGATCTGCAACGCGCCCTTGTTCAAGTCGCGTTCGCTGATGCCGGAGTCGCGCAACTCGCGCACCACCTGGTTGCGGATCAGGCCCTCCGGACCGCGGGCCACGTCCTCGTCCGGGATACGGGTCAGCGGAATGATCGGGGGAAAGGTGGCGGCGTCGCGGTCGCCCGGCGCCAGCACGCCCATCTCGACCATGCCGTCGAGCACGTAGCGCCAGCGCGCCTTCAGATCCGCGAGGTGGGTTTCCGGGTCCAGGATCGAAGGCGTCCGGATCAGCGCCGCGAGCACCGCGCCCTCCGCGAGGGTCAGCTGGTTCACCTGCTTGTCGAAATAGACCTTGGCCGCCGCGGCGATGCCGTAGGAGCCGCGGCCGTAGTAGATGGTGTTCAGATACGCGGCGAGGATGTCGTCCTTGCTCCACTGCCGGGCCATCTTCGCCGCGATGATCAGCTCGCGCATCTTGCGGGTGACCGTGCGTTCGGAGCCGAGAAACGCGTTCTTGACGTATTGCTGGGTGATCGTGGAGCCGCCGCCGGCGTTGTCCTTCCCGAGCAGATTGTCCCGCACGGCGCGCAGGAAGCCGGACGTCGAATAGCCGGGGTTGCTGTAGAAGTTGCGGTCCTCCGCCGACAGCACCGCGTCGCGCACCGGCCGCGGCACGTCGGACAACGGAACCGGCGTCCGATTGCCGTCCGGCGGAACGATTTTCGCGAGTACTGTGCTGCCGTCGGCCGCGAGGACCGTGGCGATCTGGTTCGTCTGCACCGCATTCGGATCCGGTATCTCCGCGCTCCAGTACGCCAGGACGGACAGCAGCGCGGGTACCACGCCGAAAAGGATGAACAAGGCGAGCAGCAGGCGGCGAAAGCGTTCGCCTCTGCTCCGTGGCGGCCGGTTCGGCTCGGTCGCCGAGGGTGCGGTGGGCGGCCGCGATTTCCGGCGGGCCGCGGCGCGTTCGCGCCGGTTGCGCGTGTTCGGTCGCGCCGCGCCCGGCCGCTCCGTCCAGCCCGCGATCGAGGCATACGGCGCGGTCTTGGGTCCCCCCTTGGCGCCGCGTCTACGTTCTCGCGGTCTGCGGAACGAGCTCACGATCATCTCCTCCCGGAGCGTCGGACGAACTCACCTGCACGAACGAACGGAAAAGAGCGTCGAACGCAGAGTTTACCCCGCTCGTTCCCTACCGGCTTTCCACTTTCCGGACGACCGACACGCCCGTACTCGACCGCGTTCCCCGGTGGCCGAGTTCGACAAGGCCGTTCCCACCAGGTAGTTCCCGAAGGGCGTGACGCCACCGCGACCCTTCAGCCGAGTGGTTCGCACCTGACGCGACCAGATGTCCGCAACTACTGGTTTCGAGCGAAGCGAGACCGAGCATGTGCCGTTCGCGGCCCGGCCCGAACACGAGCCATCAAGGGGCCGCGAACACGCAGCGCCGCAGGCGCTGCCAGAAGTTTCAGCTCTTGACGCCGCCCGCGGTGAGACCGGAGATGATGCGGCGCTGGAAGAGCAGAACCATGATGACCAGCGGGATGGTGACGATCGTGCCCGCCGCCATGATCGCGGCGTACGGCTGCACCAGCGGGTTGTTGCCGGAGAAGCGGGCGATCGCGACGGTGACCGGCTCGGTCTTGTCACTGGAAAGCAAACGGGCGAGCAGGTATTCGTTGACCGCGGCGATGAACGCCAGGATCGCGGTGGTGAACACGGCCGGAGCGGCCAATGGCAGCATCACCAGGCGGAAGGCCTGCAGTTTCGTGGCGCCGTCGATCCGCGCGGCTTCTTCGAGTTCCCAGGGCAACTCGGTGAAGAAGGACGCGAGGATGTAGACCGTCATCGGCAGCACGAAGGAGATGTTCGGGATGATCATCGCCTGGTACCGGCCGATCCAGCCGAGGTTGGTGAAGAGTTGGAACAGCGGCGTCACCAGGACGACGACCGGGAACATCGAGGCGCTGAGGATCAGGCCGGACACCACGTACTTGCCGCGGAAGGTGAGCCGGGCCAGCGCGTACGCGGCCATCACGCCGATCGCCAGCGCGATCACCGTCGTGATGGAGCCGATGACGATGCTGTTGACCAGCGCCTTGCCGAAGTTGTTGCCGCGGCTGGTGTCGAACGCGTTGCGGAAGTTCTCCAGCGTGACGTGCGTCGGCCACGGGGTGTTGTCGAAGGTGTAGTCGGGGTCGCGAAACGCGGTGACCGCCATCCAGTAGAACGGCGCGAGACCCCAGACCAGCACGATCAGCGCGCCCAGGTAGACCCGCACGGAGCCGAGGCGCTTGGTCCACGGGACCGGCTGAGCGACGGACTCGTCGGTCACCGGCTTCTGCACCGTCTGCACGGACATCAGTGCGCCTCCCGCTGTTCTTCCTGGGTGCGAACCGCGTTGGCGCCCAGCACCTTCACCAGCACGAACGCCACGGCGAAGATCAAAAGAAAGGTGATCGTGGACAACGCGGCCGCACTGTTGGGGCCTTGCCGGACCTGATCGACCACCAGGATCGACACCGTCCGAGTGGACGGGTTGCCCAGCGTCATGATCGCGGGCAGGTCGAACATCCGCAGCGCGTCCATCGTCCGGAACAGCACCGCGACCAGCAGCGCCGGTTTCAGCAGCGGCAGCGTGATCTGGGTGAACCGCTGCCAGGCCGACGCGCCGTCGACGCGCGCCGCCTCGTACACGTCGGCCGGGATCACCTGCAGACCGGCCAGCAGCAGCAGCGCCATGAACGGCGTGGTCTTCCAGACGTCGGCCGCGATCACCGCGAACCGGGACGGCCACGCGTCGGAGGTCCACAGGATGTGCGTGCCGAGGACGCGGTTCACCACGCCGTCGTACTGGAACATGAACTCCCACAACCGCGCGGTGACGGCGGTGGGGATAGCCCACGGGATCAGCACGGCCGCGCGCAGCAGCGCCCTGCCCCGGAAGGTCTTGCCCATCACCATGGCCATGCCGAGGCCGAGCGTCGCTTCCAGCGTGACGGTCACCACCGTGAAGAACAGGGTGGTGCCGATGGCCAACCAGAACTGCGAGCCGAGGTTGCCGGTCGGGCAGGCCACCGTCTCGCCGGTCGCGACCTGGCACTGTTGCAGCAGCCAGTGCGTGTAGTTGGCGAATCCGGCGTTGCCGCCCTCGACGAACATGCCGGTCGCCGGGTCGAGCCCCGGGTCCTTCTGGAAGGACATCCACAGCGCCCGGATCACGGGGTACCCGATGACGACCGCGAGCGCGATCAGCACGGGCGTGACGAACAACCAGGCTTTTCCGGCGCGTCGCAGTTCCAGCGCCAGTTTCGCGGCAAAGCCGCGTCCGGGTGGAACGAACTCGTCGTCTTTCGGCACGCTAGTCGCCGTTCCCGAAGGATCCGACACCGTTTCTCTCCTGCGGGTTCGTCGGGTCCGTTGCGCTCAACCGCTCACGATCCGGCGGTTTCGATGCCCTTTTGCATGCCGGTGATCGCGTCGTCGACGGACTTGGTTCCGTTCAACGCAGCATAAGCGTTGTCCTGGATGGCCTTGGACACCGCCGGATAGAACGGCGTCACCGGGCGCGGCACCGCGCTGGCGATGGAGTCCTTGAGGGCGGGCAGGTACGGCATCTTCGCGATCAGCGCCGGGTCGTCGTACATCGACGCGCGCACCGAGGGCAGCGCGCCCGCGGCGACGATGTGCTGCGCGTCCTCACTGATCAGGAAGCGCAAGAAGTCCAGCGCGGTGGCCTTGTTCTTGGAGTACGCGCTGATCGCCGCGTTGTAACCGCCGAGCGTGGAGGCGCCGACGCCGTTCTCGCCGGGCAGCGGGGCGACCGCGAACTTGTCCTTCACGGCGGAGGCCTCGCCGCCGACGTCACCGAAGGTGGACGGCCACGAGCGCAGGAACATCAGCTTGCCCTGTGCGAAGGCGTTGCTGGACTCCGGCTCCTTGAAGGTGATGGCCTCTTTGGGGATGTCGCCGTTGTTGTAGGCGTCGACCAGGACCTTCAGTCCGGCGCGGGACTGCGGGCTGTTCACCGTGGGCGTCTTGCCGTCGGCGCCGACGAAGCTGCCGCCGTAGGCGTTGATCACCTCGGCCGCGTTGACGGTCAGGCCCTCGTAGGGGGCGAACTGGCCCGCGTAGCAACCGATGTTCTGCTGGCGCGCGATGGGGCACTGGGCCAGCAGTTCGTTCCAGGTCTTGGGCGGGTTCGGCACCAGGTCCTTGCGGTAGAACAGCAGGCCGCCGTTGGTGTTGCGAGGCGCGGCGTAGAGGGTGTTGTTGTAGGTGGCGCTGGCGACCGGCGGGGAGAGCAGCGCGCTGGTGTCGATGGTGAAGGAGTCCTTCAACGGCTGGATCCAGCCTTTGGCGGCGAACTCGGCGGTCCACGGCACGTCGAGGGCGACCACGTCGTAGTTCGACTGCTTGGAGCGCATGTGCTCGACCAGGTCGTCGTACTGCTGCGAGGCGTCGTTCGACTGCTCCTTGAACGTCACCGGTTCGTCCGGGTGCGCGGCGTTCCAGCGTTCGATCAGCTGCTTGACCGCGCCGGTCTCGGTGGTGTCCTTGCCCTCGACGTAGGTGATCGGGCCGCGCCCGGTGAGGTTCTGGCTGGTCGGGCTGCCGCCGCTGTCGCTGGAGCAGGCGCTGGTGAACGTCGCGGTCAGCAGCCCGACCGAAGCGACCGCCACCGCGGCCCGTGGCACGAGCGACGAACGTAGGGACGTCACCTTCTCAACAGCCATCGCAAACACTCCAGGATCGTTCGTGAGCGGCAGCACACCCTGCCGGTGCACAAGGCAAGATACATGGTGCCGATCCGGCGTGTGGGACAGTGGCGCGAAGTCGAGCCCGCGCACCCGCGGGGCGGCGCCCGCGGTGTTCGCTTTCCAGGAGGGGGGTGTGCACGCTGAACCGACGGTGGCCGAGCTGATCGAATCGGTGGCTGGGGCCGGGGGTAGAGCGGCCTGGTTCCGGCTGCTTGTCGGCGCACGGGCGGCGGCGCGGTGCCGCGGTCGGGCTTTGTTCGGGTGAGCCACTAGGCTGGGCGCGATGTCTTCGCCGAACGCGGTTCCCGATCGGATGCTCACCCGCATCGGTGGGCTGCTGCGCAAGGCCGAATCGACCGACAACGAGCACGAGGCCGAGGCGTTTCTCGCGGCGGCTCAGCGGCTGGCGACGAAGTCGTCCATCGATCTCGCGGTGGCGCGGGCGCATATCGCGGGACGGGAGCGCAGGCCGACGCCGGTGCAGCGGATCATCCCGATCGGCGAGCCGGGCAAACGCGGGTTGCGTACCTACGTGCAGCTGTTCGTCGCGATCGCGGCGGCGAACGACGTGCGCTGCGATGTCGCCCGGACCTCGACGCAGGTCTACGCTTACGGGTTCGACTCCGATATCGACACTTGCGAAGCCCTGTACGCCAGTCTGCTCGTGCAGATGGTGCGCGCGTCCGACCAGTACATCAAATCGGGCGCGTATCGATCGGCCACGGTCGAGAAGATCGTGGTGGAGAAGCGGTGGGGTCGCCAGGTCCGGCGGCGGGTGCAGGCGCCGGTCGCGGGTGTGACGGCGCGGCTGAATTTCCAGATGGCGTTCGCCGCGCGGATCGGGCGGCGGCTGGCCGAGGTGAAAGCGGAGGTCGAAGCCGAGGTGTTGCCGCGGGCCGCCGATGCGGCCGGGACCGCGTTGGCCCTGCGGAACAAGGAGATCGAGCTCACCGACTTCTACGCGAACACCTCGGAGGCGCGCGGCACCTGGCGTGGGCCGCAGGCCTCGGCGGGGCATTCGGCGGCGGCGCGCGCGGCGGGGGACCGCGCGGGCAGGGCCGCCCGGATCGGAACCTCGCCCGAACTCCCGGCTGCCCGCGCGAGCTTGACCTCCGCCGAGGGCGGCAGTTGACCGGCGTGAACAGCACGGGCGGTGGGCGAGGCGGCCATAACCGCGTGCCGTCGGCGCGAACGGGCGATCGGTTGCTGCTCGCCGCCGCGCGACCGGTCGCGCAGCGATGACTGTGCGCGACAGCCAGCGCGCCAAGGTCTACGACGCCGAGCAGCTGGTACGCGGGGTGTTCGATCGTGCGGACGAGCACGGCGCGCGCACCGTCGAACTGTACGGTTCGCAGCTCACGTTGCCGATCGAGCGCCGCTTCGCCTCGGTGGAATCCGTACAGAGTTATACGGACAAAGTGCTGGCGCTCAATTGGGTGCGGGCGCGTTGGGAGCGGGCCGCCGTGGCGGTGCGCGTCCGCTCGCGCGCCGGGGCGACCGCCGCGCATTACGAGGCGGCCGGGAACGTCCTGGCGGTCCCGCTGCACACCGGCGGCACCGCCTGGGCGCTGCGGGAACTGGTGATCCTGCACGAACTGGCGCATCACTTGGAGCCCGCGCCCGGGTCGGTGGCCGCGCACGGCCCGGAATTCTGCGACCGGTACGTCGAAGTCGTGGACGGCGTCGTCGGCCCCGAAGCGGCATTGCTGCTGCGCACCACGATGCTGGGTTGTGGCGTCCGGATCGGCTGAGCCCGCCGCCTGGTGAAGCCATCCCCGCCGTTCCACCCAACGGCTTCGGACGCGACAAGGTGCCGATGCGCGTGCAGGTCGGTGGCCTCGATTCGACCGCTACACCGACGGCAGCTGCAATCCTTGCCCCTCTTCGGCACTACTTACCGCACGGATTCACCACCGTGTCCGAGTACTTCCAATTCCGAACGGAGGGAGGTGACCGCGTCGTCCGCGAGCGGATGGCGGCGAACTGCGGTTCTCGTGCTGTTACGCGGGCGGGATCAGCGCATTGACGCGAGCCAAGCGATCCTGCCACCATGCGGTGCGCTCGGCGTCGGGGTGGCGATGGCTTTCCAGCAGTTCCGGTTCCGGCTCGGGTGGGGTGCGCAGGACGGGGAGGTAGCCGTCGACCGCACGCAGGGATCCCCGGGTCACGTCACCGGTGAGCAGGCTCAAAGTGCCTAGACCGCAGGCGAAATCCAGTTCCGGGAGCGCGCCGGCCAGGGCCAGTTGCGCCGCGAGGCCGACACTGGTCTCCAGAGCGGAGGAGACCACGCAGGGCAGTCCGGCCGCCTCGGCCACCTGGAGGGCGCGGCGGACGCCGCCGAGCGGTGTGCACTTGAGCACGGCGATATCGGCCGCGCCCGCGACCGCGACCCGCATGGGATCCTCGGCCCGGCGGATGGATTCGTCGGCGGCGATGCGCACGTTCACCCGGCGGCGCACCGCGGCGAGTTCCTCGATGGTCCGGCACGGCTGTTCGACGTATTCCAGGCCACCCGCGGCCTTATCGATCCGCTGGATATCGCGCACGGCCGTGTCGACATCCCAGACCGCGTTCGCGTCGACCCGGATCGCGCCGTTCGGGCCGAGTGCGTCGCGTACCGCCTCGACCCTGGCCATGTCCTCGGCGAGCGAGTCCGGATGGTCGGCCACCTTCACCTTGGCGGTGCGGCAGCCGGATCTGGCCACGATCGCGTGCGCCTGCTCCGGGTCGACGGCGGGCACCGTGCAATTGATCGGAACGCGGTCCCGGACCGGCTCGGGCCAGCCCGTCGTCACCTGCTCCAGAGCGGTGGCCAGCCATGCGGCGGCTTCGCGGTCGTCGTATTCGGGGAACGGACAGAACTCGCCCCACCCGAGTGGCCCCTGGATCAGCATCCCTTCCCGCACCGTGATGCCACGGAAGCGGGTGCGCATCGGGATGGCGTAGACGACGTTGTGCGCTGCGGAGTCGCTCATCGCCGACCAGCTTAGGCGGCCGCCGGGGCCCATCGCGGGATTGCGCAGACGGACTCGAGTAGTTTCCCGGAGCCGCCGAGGCGCTCGACCCGGGATCGTTGGCGGCATGATCCACACCCCGCAGCCTTGGCCGCCGCACGGCGCGCCCGCATCGTCGCCCGCCGGGCAGCGGCCGGTGCGGACCTGGGACGTCGTGCTCGCCATCGTGCTGTACTGCGTCGCGGCCGTCCTCGGCTCGGCCGCCGCCTACTTCACCCTCTTCTTCGCCTTCGCCACCGATCCATGCGGGACGGACAACTGCCGCACCGACTATCTGGGCTGGGCGTTCGCGGTGTCCTGGGGTGGAACGGCGCTGGCGATCGTCGGCGTCACGGGGATGCTCATCCTGGCCGCGGTCAAGCGCTGGTACATGTGGTACTGGCCGGTGCTCGCGATAGTGCTGATCGTGCTCTCGTTCGCCGGGGGCCTCGCATTGGCTTCCCAGGTCTACACAGGCTCTTGAGATGCCCTGCGGCCGACGGCCGGTCATGCTGATCGCATGGCGCGCACAATCCGGCAGCGAACGACCGACGCCCTGCGCGTCGCGCTGGGGACGGTCATCGTGCTCGGATTCGGCTGGCTGATGGCCTCTTTCGTGCCGCTCTACGATGTGCTCGCACGCGACGGCCGCGCCGGCCGCGGCGTCGGCTACCTGCCGTGGGCGCAGGTCGTCGCCTGGGCAGGCATCGCGGCGTCGGTGCTCGCGGCGATTATCTCGGTGGTCGAGAAAGTGCGCGACCGACGGCCGATCGCCTGGACCCCGCTCATCGCGGTCCCCTTGATCCTCGAATCCTGGCTGATCGGCTTCTTGATCGCAGCCGTGCTGGTCTCGTATTGAATTCGCTGTGCTTGTTTTCCAGCGCCTGCGGCGCTGGGTGTTCGCGGCCCTTTGTGGTTCGCGTTTGCGCGACCGCCGCTTGCTCCTTCGTCGCGTACGCGGCGGCCGCGCAAACGCGAGCCGGGCCGCGAACGGCGCATGGTCGGTCTCGCTTCGCTCGAAAGTCGTTGTCGGGGCGCGCTGGTGGCGTGGGTAGTGCAGCTTGCTGGTCGGGCGCGCGGTGTTGTAGCTGTGTCGGTTCGAGCGACTGTCGCTTGTTCCTTGGTCGCGTACGCGGCGGCCGCGCAAACGCGAGCCGGGCCGCGGACGGCGGATGCTGGGTCTCGCTTCGCTCGGAAGACGTGGTTGGGGTGCGTTGGTAGTAGAAGCTTGCTGATCATGCGCGCGGTGTAGCGGCTGTGTCGGTTCGAGCGGCCGCCGCTGCACCTTTGCCACGTACGCGGCGGCTGTACGAATCGACCGCTCTACGTTCCGGCCACGCGGCTCGAGTCAGGCTGTGCCGTTTCCAGCGCCACCGCGACTGGCCTGGCCTTACTCGAGGAGGTGCTCCGGCCGATGTGGTTCAGGCGGGCGAGCCCACCCGTCTGCGTGTTCGCATCCAACAGCCGCGAACACGCAGCGCCGGTGGGATGTGGATCAGCCCAGTCGCTCCACGATGGTGGCGTTGGCCAGCCCGCCTGCCTCACACATGGTTTGCAGGCCGTAGCGGGCGCCGCGGTCCTGCATGGCGTGCACGAGCGTGGTCATCAGGCGGGCGCCGGAGGCGCCGAGAGGGTGCCCGATGGCGATCGCGCCGCCGTTGACGTTGACCTTCGCCAGGTCCGCGCCGGTGTCGTGAGCCCAGGCCAGCACCACCGGCGAGAACGCCTCGTTGATTTCGACGAGGTCGATGTCGGACAGGCGCAGACCCGCGCGTTGCAGGACTTTCCTGGTCGCCGGGATCACCGCGGTGAGCATCAGCAACGGATCGTCGCCTGCCACCGCGAAACTGTGCAACCGGGCGAGCGGCTTCAGACCCAGTTCCTTCGCGCGCTCGCTGGTCATGATGAGCACCGCCGCGCTGCCGTCGCTGACCTGGCTGGCGGTCGCCGCCGTGATCTCCCAGCCGATTTGCGGGAAGCGGGCGGCCATGGCGGGGTCGTAGTAGGCGGGACGCAGTGCCGCCAGCGTCTCCAGCGTGCTGCCGACCCGGATGCCCTCGTCGGTGGCGAGCCCGTTGATCGGGGCCAGCTCGCCGGCGAACAGGCCGTTCTTGGTGGCGAGCGCGGCCTTTTCGTGGCTGGCGAGCGCGAACTCGTCCAGCTGGGTGCGGGTGAGTCCCCACTTGGCCGCGATGAGCTCGGCGCTGATGCCTTGCGGTACCAGGCCCTCCGGGTAGCGCTCGGCGAAGCCGACGCCGGAGATGTCGTCCGAACCGACCAGGTTGGCGCCCATGGGAATCCGTCCCATCGACTCCACACCCGCGGCGACCACGATGTCGTAGGCGCCCGCGATCACGCCTTGCGCGGCGAAGTGGATGGCCTGCTGACTGCTGCCGCACTGCCGGTCGACGGTGGTCGCCGGGACGGATTCGGGATATCCGGCGGCCAGCGCGGCCCGCCTGGTCATGTTCGCGCCCTGCTCGCCGAATTGGGTGACGACGCCGCCGATCACGTCGTCGATGAGTGCGGGATCGATGCCGCTGCGGTCCACCACCTCGCGCAGGCTGTGGGCCAGCAGGTCCACCGCGTTGACGTTGTGCAGGGCGCCGTTCGGTTTGCCTTTGCCGATCGGGGTGCGTACCGCCTCGACAATCACCGCGTCTCTCATGGTGCTTCCTTCCGGACCGAGAGCCCGGCCACCATGCCTGGCTCTATCAACACATAGTCAGATTACTCCTGGCAATAGTTAAGACAAGTCAGCATCGGTATGATGTCGGTCATGGCAGCAGTGATGGAAGGGCCATTGGCCGATCTCAGCGCCTGGAAAGCCGACGAATGCTCGATCGCGAAGGCGATGGACCTCATCGGCACGCGCTCGGCGGTGCTCATCCTGCGCGAGGCGTACTACGGCACCCGGCGGTTCGACGGCTTCGCCAGCCGCGTCGGCATCACCGACGCGGCGGCCGCGGCCCAGTTGCGCAAGCTCACCGCGGCGGGTTTGCTGGCGAAACAGCCCTACCAGGAGGAAGGCAAGCGCACCAGGCACGAGTACGTGCTCACCCGGATGGGCCGCGATCTGCTACCCGCCGTGCTGGCGCTCATGCAGTGGGGCGACGCCTACCTGCAGCCGGGGGCGGCTCCGCTGCTCTTGGTCGAGGAGGCGACCGGCGCTCCGGTACGGGTGCAGGTGTGCAGCGAATCCGGTCGCGAGATCGAACTCGAGGAACTCGGCGTGCGGCTCAACGAGGACTACGCGCGGCAACGGCGCGCACGCCGTCGATCGGACGCGACGGACTGATGCCCGCTCGCCGCGCCGCGCCGGCGACCGGCACGACGCGACCGAACAAGCGATGCCAGGGTGGGCGGGCCGGCCGTGCATCGAGCCGGAAACCGGAGTCATGCGGCCCGCGCCTCGATGCAGGGCCGAGAAACGCGCCCCTCGGTCGCTCAGTTGAGCCTGCGTCCTTCGGTGTCGAAGAAGTAGACGTGCTCGGCGTCGGTCGCCAGCCGCAGGCGGGTTCCCTTGGCGGGCGGGTTGCGCCAATCCGCCCGCGAGACGATGGTTGCCCCGGCGCCGTCGGTCCCGCCCTCGGCGATGGTGCGGCCGTAGATGTAGGCGTCGGAACCCAGTTCCTCGACCACGTCGACCTCCATCTCGATGCCGGAGCCGTTGCCCAGTTCGAAGTGTTCCGGACGGATGCCGACCGTCACCGTGTTGCCCGCCTCGTCCGCGACCGTGCGCGGCAGCGCGATCGCGTGCCCGCCCAGTTCCACCCGGCCGTCGGTGACCGGCAGCGTGAACAGGTTCATGGCAGGCGAGCCCATGAACCCCGCGACGAACACGTTGGCCGGATCGCGGTAGAGGTCGCGCGGCGTGGCGCACTGCTGCAGCAGGCCGTCCTTCAGCACGGCGACCCGATCGCCCATGGTCATCGCTTCGACCTGGTCGTGCGTGACGTACACCGTGGTGGTGGCGAGCCTGCGCTGCAACTGCGCGATCTGGGTACGGGTCTGCACGCGCAGTTTGGCGTCCAGGTTGGACAGCGGCTCGTCCATCAGGAACACCTGCGGCTGGCGCACGATCGCGCGGCCCATCGCGACGCGCTGGCGCTGACCGCCGGACAGCGCCTTCGGCTTGCGATCGAGGTAGGGCTCCAGGTCGAGCAGTTTGGCCGCCTCCAGCACCCGCTGCTGCTGCTCCGCCTTGGCGACCTTGGCCAGCTTCAGCGCGAAGCCCATGTTCTCCGCGACGGTCATGTGCGGGTAGAGCGCGTAGTTCTGGAACACCATGGCGATATCGCGTTCCTTCGGCTCGGCGTGCGTCACGTCGTTGTCGCCGATCAGGATGCGGCCGCCGTTGACGTCCTCGAGCCCGGCGAGCATGCGCAGCGAGGTCGACTTCCCGCAGCCAGAGGGGCCGACCAGCACGAGGAACTCGCCGTCCTCGATCTCCAGGTTCAGCCGATCGACCGCAGGTTTGACGGCGCCGGGGTAGAGCCGCGTCGCATTGTCGAAGGTCACAGTGGCCATGACGAATTCACATCCCATCCCGGCAGGAACGTGCCGGACGATCCGAGTAAGGGTGCGGCGATCCTATCGGGCCGCCCGGGGACGGGCCACGTCAGCGTGTGCGCGCCTCGAAGAACGCGCGCGGCACGTCGACGAGCATGGTGTCGATCTGCTCCTTGGTGACGCCGCGGTCGAGCACGTAGGGGAACACGTCCTGGAACAGGTGGGTGTAGTGCCATTGCGGCAGAGCCGCCATGGCCGCGGGCTCGATCCAGTCGATGTAGCAGCTCGCGTCCTGGGAGAGCACCATCCGCTCGGCGTAGCCGCGACGCACCATCTCGATCAGCGTGTCGGCGCGGGCTTCGAAAGTGGTGTCGAGGTTGATGCCGAAGCGGTCCATGCCGAGCACGAAACCTGCGTCGGCGAGTTCGGCGAGGTGATCGCAGTCGGTGGTGTCGCCGCTGTGCCCGAGCACGATGCGGCCGGGATCGACGCCTTCCTCGTCGCACATCACGCGCTTGACGTCGAGCCCGGCGCGCGACTCCGGATGGGTGTGCACCGTGATCGGGACGCCGGTCTCGAGATGGGCCTCGGCGACCGCCCGCATCACCCGTTCCACGCCCGTCGTGAGCCCTTGCCGGTCGATCGCGCACTTGAGCATGCCCGCCTTCACCCCGGTGCCCGCGATGCCGTCGCGGATGTCGGCGACGAACATGTCGACCATCGGGTCGGGGACCTGCGCGCCGACGATCTCGTTCAAGCCGGGCCCGCGGTAGTGGAAGAAGAACGGGACATCGCCGTAGGTGTAGATACCGGTGGCCACCACCAGGTTCAACGGCACCTGTTCGGCGATCCGCTGGATCCGGGGGATGTAGCGGCCGAGCCCGACCACGGTCGGGTCGACGATCGTGCGCACACCCGCGTCGTAGGCGACGCGCAGCCGCCGCACGGCGTCGGCGATACGTTCTTCTTCGGACCCCCATTCGGCCGGATAGTTCTGCTGGACGTCCCCGGTGAGCACGAAAACGTGCTCATGCATCAGAGTCACTCCGAGATCAGCGGTATCGATCGGACCGCGCATGGTTTCCAGCATTGACACAGCGAATTCTCCTCATCTGAGCTGCGCGTTTGCGGAAATGCTACGAACCAGTATGTGAGCTGTGCCATAGTCGCGGGCACCGAAACTTCGTACAACTTTCGTGCGGAGCGCACGAAACGACCTCGCGGCGGTAGCGGCTCAGACCGGTCGCAGCACCGCCGGTCCGAGCCAGCGCGCGGCTTGCAAGGCCAGGTGCAGGTGCAGCGTGCGGTCGTGGTCGTCGAAGACGTCGCCGACCAGTTCGAGCGCCTGCCGCACCCGGTACTGGACGGTGTTGCGGTGCACCGCCAGTTCCGCGGCGGCAGCCGCGTAGCTGCGGTTGTTGGCCAGGAAGACGCGCAGGGTTTCGCGCAGCCAGAGATTGCGCTGGTTGTCGGTGGCGAGTTCACCCAGGCAGTCGGCCACGTAGCGGCGCAGTTCCTCGATATCGCCGCCCAGGAGCGCGACGGCCGCCACCTGGTCGTGCGACACCACGCGCGGCGCGGCGGGACCGGCGAGCAGCACGAGTTCGCGTACCCGGTCGGCTTGGCGCAGGCTCCGGCGGAAGCCCGCGACGCCCGCGCCGCACCCGCCGACCGCCACCCGCACCGGCAACGACATGGCCGACAGCGTGCGCTCGATGGCGCCGGCATCGATCGTCGTGTCCTTGGCGACGGCGAACCACAGCCGGACCTCGCGTTCGTCGGTCGGCACCAGCAGCGCCCGGCGCGGGTTGCCGAACAGCGAAACAAGTGCGGCCCGAACGGCATCGAGCACGTCCACCGCGGCCCGCGCCGAGAGCTGCGGCTCGGTCCAGGCGTTCACCGCGATGTGGCGGCCGGACAGCGGATAGCGCAGCACTTGCTCGGCCTGCCCGATGTCGTCGGCCGAGCCGTCGAGCACCCGCGCCACCCATTCCTGTCGCAGGGCGCCGCGGCTGCCCACCCACCGGTCGCGTTCCTGTTGGTAAGCCACGCCGACGTGCTCGCACACCCGATCGATGTACACGGCGCTGCGATTGACGATCCGGATGATGGCCGCCGAACTGTCGGGACCGCCCAGTTCCACGGCGTAGCGCATCGCGATGTCGAGGAACCCGGCATGCCCCACTCGATAGGCGCGAATCAGCACGGGCAGTGGGACGTCGCGCTGAGCGAGCGTGCGCGCGTACACCAAGGCCCGGTCGGGCGCGTGCACGTCGCCCTCGGCGGCGTCGCTCTGCACGAAGTCCAGGACGGACATCAGGTTGTCGGTGGTGCCCGCTTCGAACAACCCCCGCAGCCGGGCGTCGGAGTCGAGCGTCACGACTTGCGCGCGCATCACCGCCGACAACTCGGCGATCAAGTCGTCGCGATCGCGCAGCATCGTCGAGACGACCGCGCGAACCACCTCGTTCTCGCCGCCGGCCACGCCGACACCTCCATCCACCGGCTCGGTTCGCATCCCCAACGTAGCCCCCGCCGGAGGCCCGGTGCGGCTGCCTGCGGGAACCCCACCGCCCCGGTAGCCTCGGGGCGGGGCGAGGCGGACCGAGCGACGAGGAGAGTGCCCATGAGTCGTCCAGTGCGTATCGGAGTTCAGCTACAGCCGCAGCACGCGCCGGAATACCGGCTCATCCGCGACGCGGTGCTGCGCTGCGAGGACGCGGGTGTCGACATCGTCTTCAACTGGGACCACTTCTACCCGCTCACCGGCGATCCCGACGGTGCGCACTTCGAGTGCTGGACGATGCTGGGCGCGTTCGCCGAGCAGACCGAGCGGGTGGAGATCGGCGCGCTGGTGACCGGCGGCGGCTATCGCAATCCGGATCTGCTGGCCGACATGGCGCGCACCGTCGACCACATCAGTGGCGGCCGGCTGATTCTCGGCATCGGCGCGGGCTGGTTCGAGCGGGACTACGACGAGTACGGCTACGACTTCGGCACCGCGGGCAGCAGGCTGGAGCTGCTGAAGGAGGCCCTGGCCCGGATCAGCGCCCGGTTGCCGAAGCTCAACCCGCGACCGACCCGCGATCTGCCGATTCTCATCGGCGGGGGTGGCGAGAAGAAGACTTTGCGGCTGGTCGCGCAGTACGCCGACATGTGGCACACCTTCGCCGACCTGGACGTGCTCGCGCACAAGAACAAAGTGCTCGCCGAGCACTGCGCCGCCGTCGGCACCGATCAGGCGCGCATCGAGCGCTCGGTGCAGTGGCCGGGTCTGGAGAAGGCGCCCGCCTTCGTCGAGGCGGGCGTGACGACCTTCACCATCGGAGCCAGCGGGCCCGACTACGACCTGAGCGAGGTCGCGAAGGCCGTGCGATGGCGTGACGAGGTCAATCCGGAGCCGGTCAGCGGTCTGGCCTGAGCCGGATTGCCTGCGGGTCGATCCGGTGGGTTCCGCAATTCCGATCACGATGATCGAAAATTGGGACCGCCGGGGGCACATGGTTTCGGAGGTGACCGCCTCGGGGTAGCTGTGGAATA
The DNA here is from genome assembly GCF_053602135.1 of Nocardia sp. NPDC004573. NCBI lineage: Bacteria > Bacillati > Actinomycetota > Actinomycetes > Mycobacteriales > Nocardiaceae > Nocardia > Nocardia sp. NPDC004573. The sequence goes on along the minus strand of NZ_JBSGDA010000020.1, from coordinate 15,995 downwards.
GCAGATTTCCACGGCTAGGGTTGTCCGTCATGGCTGTTCTGCCCGCTGTGCGATCTCGTGCGTTGATCGCCGTGATATTGCTTGCCGTCGGTCTCAGCGCGACGGCGTGTGGTTCCGGCTCCGACGACGCGGTCACCGAGCGCAACCTCTGCGCACCGCCCGGCCTGGCCGCGGCCTCCGCCGCGCCCACCAACCTGGCCTCCTCGGCCGCCGCGGGCAGCGACCGCTATACCACCGCTGCCACCGTGCCGCTGAGCTCGATCGACGTCTCGAAACTCGGGTTGATCACGCCGGGCAAGCTCAGTGTCGGCACGCTGTCGGACGCGCCGCCGAGCATCTGCGTCGACCGGCAGGGCACGTTCACCGGCTTCGACAACGAACTGCTGAAGGCGATCGGGGCCAAGCTCGGCCTCCAGGTGGAATTCTCCGGCACCGAGTTCGCCGGGCTGCTCGCTCAAGTGTCCGGCGGCCGCTTCGACGTGGGTTCGTCCAACGTCACCACCACGGACGCGCGCCGCCAGCTGGTCGGCTTCACCAACGGCTACGACTTCGGCTACTTCTCCCTGGTGGTGCCGACCGGTAGCGCGGTCGAAGGATTCGCCGACCTGAACCGGAACACCCGGATCGCGGTGGTGCAGGGCACCGTGCAGGACGAATTCGTGGTGAACCAACTGCGGTTGGACCCGGTGAAGTTCCCGGACTACAACACCGCCTACGCCAACCTGAAGTCCGGTCAGGTGGACGCCTGGGTCGCCCCCTCCGCCCAAGCCGAGGGCGCGATCAAGCCCGGTGACGGAACGTCGGTGTCGCAGAACACCTTCAGTCTGGACAATTTCGTCGGCTACGCGGTCGCCAAGAACAACCAGCCGCTGATCGACGCGCTGAACAGCGGCCTGGACGCGGTGATCGCCGATGGCACCTACGCCAAGCTGTACACCGACTGGGTGCCCCGCCAGCTGCCGCCGGGCTGGAAGCCGGGCTCGAAGGCCGCCCCCGCGCCACAGCTGCCGGACTTCGCCGCGCTCGCCGCGGGCAAGCAGAAGGACGAAACCGCGCAGAACGCGCCGAAATCCACGGTGCAGCAGTTGAAGGACACGTTCTTCGACTGGTCGCTGTACCGCAAGGCATTTCCCGACCTGCTCCAGACCGGTCTGCCCAATACGCTGATCCTGGCGGTGGTCTCGGGTGCGCTCGGCACCGTCCTCGGCATGCTCCTCGCGGTCGCCGGAATATCGCGTACTCGCTGGTTGCGCTGGCCCGCGCGGGTGTACACCGACATCTTCCGCGGTCTGCCCGCCGTGGTCATCATCCTGCTGATCGGTCTCGGTGTCGGCCCGGTGGTGCGCAACCTCACCGGCAACAACCCCTACTGGCTCGGCGCGGTGGCGCTGGCGCTGCTCGCCTCGGCCTACATCGGCGAGATCTTCCGCTCCGGCATCCAGTCGGTCGAGACCGGGCAGCTGGAAGCGGCGCGCGCCATCGGTTTCGGCTACCGCCAGGCGATGACGCTGGTGGTGATCCCGCAGGGCGTGCGCCGAGTGCTCCCGGCTTTGGTCAACCAGTTCATCGCCCTCATCAAGGATTCCTCGCTGATCTACTTCCTCGGCCTGCTCGCCACCCAGCGCGAGCTGTTCGCCGTCGGCCGCGATCTCAACGCGCAGACCGGCAATCTCTCGCCGCTGGTGGCCGCGGGCCTGGTCTACCTGATCCTGACCATCCCGCTCACCCACTTGGTGAACTACATCGACCGCCGGATGCGCACCGGCCGACCCGACCGGCCGATCGACCAGGTGGAGGCGGCCACGATCACGGAAGGGCGCGGATAGATGAGTGCCTCCCTCACCGGTACCGGACTGCATCTCACGCTTGGGCACAACCACGTGCTGCGCGGGATCGACATCCACGTCGACGCGGGCAAGACCGCCACCGTCATCGGGCCGTCCGGGTCGGGTAAGTCGACCCTGCTGCGGGTGCTGAACCGGCTCTACGAGCCCGATCAGGGCGACGTGCTGCTGGACGGCAAGTCCGTGCTGACCGAGAACCCGGACCGGTTGCGCCAGCGCATCGGCATGGTGTTCCAGCAATTCAATCTGTTCCCGCACAAGACGGTCGCGGAGAATGTCGCGCTGGGTCCGCGCAAGTTGCGCGGCCTGTCCAAGGACGAGGCGCGGGCGCTGGCCGTCGAACAGTTGGAGATCGTCGGCCTGGCCGACAAAGCGGACGCGCGTCCGGCCAACCTGTCCGGCGGGCAACAGCAGCGCGTCGCCATCGCGCGGGCGCTGGCCATGCGGCCGGAGATCATGTTCTTCGACGAGGCCACCTCGGCGCTGGACCCCGAGCTGGTGAAGGGGGTGCTCGCGCTGATGGCCGACCTCGCCTCCGGCGGCATGTCGATGGTCGTGGTGACCCACGAGATGGGCTTCGCCCGCACGGTGTCCGACAGCGTGGTGTTCATGGACCGCGGGCAGGTCGTGGAGACCGGTACGCCCGACGCCTTGTTCGACGACGCGCAGACGCCGCGTTTGCAGAGGTTCCTCGCCCAGGTGCTCTGAGCCCACAGCGCACTCGAGGCAATCTTGATTGATGCGCATCTGCTAATGTATTTGTCATCACGATTCCAGCTATCCGCATCAGGGAAGAGGGAAATTCGATGACCACAGCACATGCGCAGCACACCGGCCACGACCATGTCCACGGCCCGGACTGCGGGCACACGGCGTTCCAGCACGGCGATCACATCGACTACGCCCACGATGGTCATCTGCATCGCGAACATCAGGGTCACTACGACGAGTGCGAGCACTCCGAGCACACCGAATGCCGCGACCATCCGCATCAGCACGGTCCCAACTGCGGCCACGAGTCCGTCCAGCACGGGGACCACGTCGACTACGTGCACGACGGCCACCGCCACGCCCCGCACGACGGCCACTTCGACGAGCACTGAGTCGCGTCGGTACCGGGTTCTAGAGTCGGGCGGGTGATCGACGAACTCGAGCTTCGCACCGCGGCGGGAACCTTCGACGTACTGGCCGCCGGTGCTCCCGGTGACCGGGAGGTGCTGCTGCTGCACGGGTTTCCGCAGGGAGCGCGCGAGTGGGAGTACCAGCTCGGTGTGCTCGGCGGAGGCGGGTGCCACGTCGTCGCGCCGGACCAGCGCGGGTATTCCCCAGGTGTCCGGCCCGAACGTGCGGCCGATTACCGGATCGAAGAGCTGGCCGGCGATGTGATCGCCGTGGCCGACGCGCTGGGGTGGGACCGCTTCGACTTGATCGGCCACGACTGCGGCGCGCTGGTCGGATGGGCGGTGGCGGCGGAACTGCCACAGCGGATCCGCACCTTCGCCGCGGTGTCGCATCCGCATCCCGCCGCACTCCAGCAGGCGATGGCCGAGGACGAGGACCAAGCGCAGCGCTCGCGCCACCTGATCGAGCTGCGCCGGCCACGGACCGCGGAGCGGGCCCTGCTGGCCGACGATTGCGCCGCATTGCGCCGGATCTTCGAGTGGAAGATCCCGGAGGAACGCGTCGATGAGTACGTGCGCAGGCTGGCGCGGCCGGGCGCGCTCACCGCGGCGCTGAACTGGTATCGCGCCATGGATCTCGGGGGTCCGACCGGTCCGGCGTGCGTGCCCACCTTGTACGTCTGGGGCACCGAGGACGCGACCGTCGGCCCCACGGCGGCGCTGACCACCGGGAAATACGTGTCCGGCCCGTACCGGTTCGAGATGCTCGAGGACGTCTCGCACTGGGTTCCCGAGGAGGCGCCCGAGGCGCTGACCCGGCTGCTGATCCAGCACCTGCTCGCCCATCGGGACTGAATGCGCTGGTGCGCTGCCGATCCCGGCGTTTCCCGGACAGGGCTGCGACCAGAGGGAAGGCTGAGGCTCGTGCATCGAGGCCGAGGGAGGTGAACCGTGGACGTCCAGGAAGTCAACCGGCGAACCATCGCGCAATTCCGCGCGGGCGGCGCGATCGACGGCATGCAACGCGACCGACTGATCCTGCTGACCACGACCGGTCGCAGAACCGGCGTCTCGTACACCACTCCGCTGATGTACCACCGCGACGGCGATCGGCTGTTGATCGTCGCGTCCAATATCGGCGCGCCGAAACATCCCGACTGGTACCTGAACTTGCGCGCGGACCCGCGCGTCACCGTCGAGGTGGGCGGTGAGGACTATCCGGCGCGGGGCACCACGCTGACCGGCGACGACCGTGCCCGCACCTGGGCGATGCTGAAGAGCACCTATCCGTTCTTCGCCGAACACGAGATGCAGACTTCCCGGATCATCCCGGTGGTCGCGCTGACTCGGGCGTGACGACCCGCGCGTCGCCCTGCCGGTGGCTAGCGGCTCGCGTGCGTGTCGGAGCGAGCGCAGGCAGTCGCGTCCACTCGCCGGTCGGCGACCAGGTCGAGCAGAACGGTCAAGTTGTCCGGGTCGGCAGGGTCGAGGACCCCTTCCGGTAGGGCCAGTTCGGTGAGCCGTTGTCCCCGGTGCAAGGCGGCGGGGCGCAACGGCGGCGCGTCGTCGGGTTGTCCGAGGATGGTGGCGATGTTTCCGTCGTTGTCGTAGACGGCGTAGTAGCGCATTGTGGTGGGCTCCTCAGAGGCCGGTCGAGGCGGTCATCCGACTGGTTTGACTACGTCTCCTGCTCGCGAATCGTGATGGCTGAGGCGTTCGAGCTTATCCACACGTTCGATGCTGAGTGTCGGTTTGCGCATCAGTAGCGTTACCCGTTTCCGATTCGTTCTCACGGCATCGCCGCACGTAGACAGCTATATGGAGACCGGAGGGCATGGTTTGCCCGAATCAGGCGCACACGGTGGCGAAGGCTGCCCAGAGCACCGGGGAGTGCTCGATCCGGCCGGTGTCGCGCCATGCGGCCATGCGGTCGCGCTGCCATGCGGCGAGGGCGGTCACCGGGTCGGGTTGTTCGTGCGCCGCGTCGATGGCGCAGACGGCTTCCTGCAGCGGGAGGGCGTGCGCGGGCGCGCCCGCGACGCGCTGGAAGGCGAAATCCGTGGGCAGCGCCCACCGGCCCGCGGTGACCAGTTCCGCGCCGGCGGTGATCATCGCGGCGGTCAGGCCGAGCGCTTCGCTGAACCGCAGGTCGCCACCGCTCTCACAGGCGATCAGCGCGACCCGGCTCGGCATCGGCCACAGCCGCGCGCCGGCAACGGGATCCGCGTCCAGGGTGTGCGTGCCGAGCAACAGGTCTTTGGCCGAGAGCGGCCGGTGTGTGCGGGCCGGTTCGGCGAAGCCGACGGCGTCGGCGGTGCAGGCCAGGTGCAACTGGGCGTCCTCGCTGCGACCGGATTCGGGCGCGGCGGCGGAGACGTGCCCGACGTAGATCAAGCGGCTCGCGCCCGCGCGCAGGACGGCGCCGAGCCAGTGGCGATCGACATCGGTGCGCCGGAAAGCCGCCACCGGGTCCGGTGCCGCGGGCCGCAATCGGCCGTTCGCGGCGTACTCCGCCATGCGTTGCGCGAGCGGGGCTTCGGCGGTCATCCGGCCCAGCACCGAGCCCAGCGTCGAATCGGCGCGGAAGCCGGGAACGCGCGGATCCAGCACCGCGACGACCGGACCCGCGGCGGTGTCCGTCCAGGTGCGCGCGATCCGGCCCGGCGCTTGCACCACGCTCGCCGCAGCGAGCAGGCTGACGTCGGCGATGTCGAGCAACCGGACGTCGCGGTCCGGCGCGATGATTTCCCACGGCACCTGGGCGACCCGCGGTGACGGTTGCAGCCGGATATGCGGACGCACGCCGCGCTGCCACAACTCGTAGAGCTGCGCGGCCAGGCCGTAGGGCAGCAGCGCCCGGGAAAGCTCCTGCGCCACGGAGTATTCGCGCTCGTAGTCGGCGAACGCGCCGGTGGTGAGAGCCCGCTCGAGGCCGCCGGGCTCGGCGGGGTGCGGCAGCGCGCCGGTCAGCAGGGCGACCGCGCGCATCGCCGCGTCTTCCGGAAGCACGCCCGCGCCCCGGGGTGCGCTGTCGTCGACCCATCGCCACGACACGTAGATGTCGCCCGCGTCCGCCATGCGGACGAGCACCGTCGGTCGCGTCATACCGTCAGCACCCGGTCGTCGCGGATCACCCGGCCGTAGCGCTGTTCGGCGGCGGCGATGAACGGCGCGAGCGCGATCCGTCCTTCCCCGGCCGGGGCCAGCCGCGGCGGCGGGGCGACCGGCAGGCCCGCGCCCGCCGCGACCTCGGCCAGGGCGGCGCCCAGCTGCAGGGCGGCGCTGCCGGGGTGATCGATGAAGTCCTCCGGCGGATCCGGCAAGTCCAGCGGAAGCCGGGTCGGAGTGGTCCGCTCCGTCCGATCCAGCGCCAAAGCGGTCCCAGCGCACTGTGTTTCGATCAAGTCGGTGACGAGGACGCCATCGCCGGAAAGGTAGGCGAAGCGGAACGCCAACCGCATCGCCGGGTCGGCGATCTGCCGGTTCCACTGCTCGCGCTGCGTGCCGTTCGGCAATGTGTGACGGACGGCGTCGATGGCCAGCGCGGCCGGAACGGCGATGCCGACCGCACGCCCGAGCAACTCCGCGGACGGCGACGCGGTCGCGCTGATCGCGCCTTCCAGCAGCGTCGCGTGCCAGAAATCGAGCTGGGCGCAGTGCAGGCCGAGGCCGCGTTCGGCATAGATCGCGAACGCCGCAGCGAGCAGTTGCTCGCATTCGTCGACCTGCCCCGCCCTGAACGCCACGGTCGCCGTGCGAATGCGCAGGTCTGCGGCATCGAGCACCGCGCCGGACGCCACGAAATACGCCAGGCTCCGCTCGTAGCAGTCCCGCGCACTCGCCGGATCACCGCGGCCCTCGGCGAGAAATCCCATGATCTTCAGACCGATCCCGGCCCGGTGCTCCAACCCGGCTCGCTCGAAATAGGCCTGACTGGAGCGCAGCGGCGCCTCCACCTCGTCGTAACGCTCGAGGCGGACGAGCATGGTGGCGAGGTTCTGTTCGGTCTCCGCGACCGCGTTGCGATCGCCCGCGGACTCGAACGCGGCGAGGGCTTGCCGCGCGAAATCGACCGCCAGGTCACGGCGGCCGGTCTCGAAGTACGTGGCCGCGAGGTTCATCAGTGGATGGCCGGCGAGTTGCGGTGCGAAACGGCGTGCCGCGGCGAGTGACTCGGTGGCCAGTTCGGCGGCGTAGGCCCAGCTCTGGCGGTGCAACGCGACGGCGGTGAGCGAGAGCAGGCAGGCCACGCGCAGCACGCCCAGATCGGTGTCGGTGTTGTCGGCGAGCAAGGCGCGTGCCTGTTCCAGCGCCGCCTGCGCCGCGTCCAGCTCGCCGAGATGCTGTAGCGCTTGCGACATGTTGACCAGGGCGTTCGGCCGCAATCGCGGGGCGTCCACGGGCATTTCGGCCAGTGCCGAGCGGTAGAGGGCGAGCGAGGCGGCGTGGTCGCCGAGCTCGTCGGCCATGCTCGCGGCGTTGATGATCGCGCCGAGCCGGATGTCGCCGGTGGTGCGCTCGGCGGCGTCCTCGAACAGGCGCTTGGCCTCGGCCGGGTCCCCGCCGGTGTAGGCGGCGGCGCCCGCGGCGAGTAGTTCCCGGCCGTCGTCCGGTGTCTCGTCGGCCATGTCAGAAGTCCGAATCCGACGCGGCGGCGGCTATCTCCGCCAGCAGCGGCGCGTCCACCGGGTTGTCGGGCGCGCCGTCGGTGCGGCGCAGCCGTGCCGTGACCAGGTCGCGAATCCGTGCACGCCGGTTCTCGGCGTCCGGTTCCGGCTCGTCCACGCCGACGCCCGGCACGTAGACGTGCACGCTCACGCCCGCTTCCGCACCGGCTGGGGCCGCGGTCTCGGCCCGCCAGAGTTCGCCCTCGCGGACCAACGCCACCTCGGTGGCGTCGGTCGCGGTGCGAATTCCGGCGCGGGGATGCAGGTGCGCGGGAACGTCCTCGGCCGAGAGCGGGGCGGCGACCGCGCTCACCCGCACGATCGTCGCGCCGGCCTCGCGCACCACCTCCCAGGACACGGCGCGTTCCGAGGCGTCGAGCAGGCCGGGCGGGCAGCGCTGCCAATCCCAGCCCGCGGTGCCCCTGGCCAGGACGAGCGCGCCGGGCGCAGCGAGGGTGGCGGGCCCGGCGGCCAGCGCGTAATCCTCCGCGCGGCCGAGGGTTTCGGCGGCCGCGCGTTCTTCCGGAGCCGCGTCGGCGCCGTCGACGATCAGGTCGCATTCCTCGCTCAGTGTGGCGATCTCGTCCTCGAGCAGGCGCTCGTCCAGTGGGGCGATGCCGTCCAGCGCCGACGCGGGCCACCAGCGCGCCGCCCAGCGCGCGTAACCCAGCCGCCACGTGCGGGCGGCGAGATCCGGCAGCGCCGGCTCGGCCCGGTATTCCCCTTCGCCCGCTGTTTCATCGAGGGCGAGGGCGACCTCCTCGCCGTACATCGCCCAGACCCACTCCTGTGCGAGGGCCAAGTCGTCGATCACGGCCGCCGGAGTGACCTGCTCGCTGAGCAGGCTCCACGTCAAGTGGCCGCCCGCCACCTCGAGTACGAGCACGTCCACCCCGGCTGCGTCGTCCATGACGGTCGGCGCGTCGTCCGGCGCGATGATCCACAGGCCGTCTCGACGGCGGATGCGTACGGTGGTCATCAGCTCGCCTTCGATTCCGCCGCGTCCGGCTCACCCGCGCTCGCCCGCACGCTCAGCACCCGCTTGACCCGCGTGCGATGGTCCAGGATCACCGACCGCGCCACCCCGTCGAGCAGATCCCACAACTCGTCCGGGTCGTAGATCGCGAACTCCCGGACATCCCTGCCGTGCAGGCGCACCCACAATCGGCGCAGGTACGGTCGCCACGGCGTGGTCAGCTCGGCGGCGATGGCGGCCAACGGGCCCGTGCGCGGCTCGGCGGACACCACCAGCCGCCGCGCCTGCAACACATAGGCTTCCCGCTGCCACCGGCTGTTGACCAGCTGATGCGCCGTGGACCGTGTTGTCTCGGGTGTGGTTTCGGCCAGACGCAGACGCGGTCGTCCCGTCGAGGGTCCGCTGCGGTGCTCGATGGGCGCCAAGCCGCTCGCCAGCGCGGTTCCCGCCGTCGCGGTCACCCGCAGCGACTCGTCCAGCAGCGCCCACGGTGCGCAACTCCGGGCGATCTCGGCGTCGACCAACTCGGGGATCGGCGGCAGCTCCGCACGATCGGTGGACGCCTGCAACACCGTGAACACCCGCTCGTACACGGTGCGATCGAACGGGAGCCCGAGGGTCGATTTCGAGGCCGAAGAGCCGATCGCGGGCCGCTGCGGCACCGGCTGCGCGGTCAACCCCAGCTCCTGAGCGGACTGCTCGGATGCGTCCTGCCACAACCGGATTCCCATGTGGGTACCGGCATGGGTCGCGACCAGCCGGTCCAGGATCCGCTGTCCGTCGGCGTCGGCGCCGAGCCGTGCCGACGCACAGGCTTCCAGCAGTCCGTCCACCTCGGCGTCGTGGTCGCCCGGCGGACCGGTGAGCGGACGCCGTCGCCAGGCCAGCTCGAGCAGCCCGGCCAGTTCCCGTTCCCGGTCGTGGTCGGTGAGGTACTCCTTCAGCGCCTGCGTGGTGCGTCCCGCGGTGTACTCGTGGATCTCGCGCAGCGCGTCCTCCGCGACCGCGCGAGCCCGCGCCGGGTCCGGCATACCCGAGGTGGTCGCCAGCTCGAAACAGCGCTGGAAGTACAGATCCTGCGGATGCCCCTCGGTGATCCGCAGGGTGCGCCGCACCTGCTTGAGCACCGTGAACCAGGCCGCCGTCGCCCGCAGCGCATCCGCCGCGGCATGGATCCGCGCCTCCAGCAACACCGCGCCGTCCGCCGTCAGGATCGGCCCGGCGCACAGCGGATGCTGCACCGGGCGGATCACCAGCGGGTCGAGCAGGAGCTTCACGGTCCGGCGCAGCGGACCACCGTGCGGGCCGCTGAGCGGTTCGACACCGCCGAGCTTGCGCCACACCTCATCGAGCACCATGGCGCGCGGTCGTCGCATGGGCTGAGTGTATTGGCCACGACTTCATCCCGAAGCCGTCCGTGTGGCGTACCACACGCCACCGAATTCGACGCCTAAGGTCGGACTCGGTCCGCCCATCAGGGGCAGCTGAGTGGAGGGATTCGAAGAATGAAGTTCGAGAGAATCACTGCCGCCGTTGTCATGGCCCTCTCGGCCGTGGTCATCACGGCGGCGACCGCCCACGCAGAGCCGTCCGTAATGGAGCAGCCGACTGCGGTGATCGACAACGGTGCGGTGGTGCTCGAGCCCGGCGCCGAAGCGACGGCGACCGAAGTGCCGCAATGGGACGCTGTCGACGGTAGTTCGATCGCGATCGCGCAGCAGACCGAGGCGGACGGCGGCACCCTGACACCGACTCCGACGGCGGAGGATATCGCCCAACCGGCAGACATCAGCTCCTACGACCGGCTCAAGGAGCAGATCAACAAGAACCTGCCCGGCGTCGTCGGCGGTGCCATCGTGGGCGGCCTCCTCGGGGCGTGTATGCCTCTGATCTGGGGCGTCAGCATCCCCGTGGGTGTACTGATCGGTGGAACCGTCGGCGGATACGCCGCGGGCGGCCCGGAGTTCCTCGACGCTGTCCAGGCGTTCGTCGCCAACCAGGGGAGGTGAAGTAGCGGTCAGGTATCGCGACGCGCCGCCAGCCCGTCCAGCACCCGGTCCAGCCCGTAGCGGAACTTTCGCTCGCGCAACTGTTCCGGGTTTTGATCCCAGTTCTCCTGCACGATCCGGGGGAACTCTCGCGCCGCTTCTTCGGCGGCAGGCCGTAATCGGTCCAGCCACTCTTTCTCGGTCTGCCCGCTGCGGGCCAGCATGGTCAGATAAGCCGCTTCGGTGATGCCCATGCCGACCACATAGCTGATCATGGCGCCGATGCCGTCGGGCGCCTCCTCGGTGGGGAAGCCGCCCGCTTCGAACAACCCCACCATCCGGTCGTTGAGCCGCATCACGTTCGGACCCAGGTACGACAGCCCGACCTGGCCGAGGGTCGAGGCCATCCATGGATGCCGGAGAATCATCGCGCGCAGGCTCTGCGCGCACTCCAGCGTGGCGCTGCGCCAGTTCGCCGGGTCATCGATCTCCGGGACGCTGATCTCGCCGTAGACCTCGTCGACCACCAGCTCGATCAGCTCGTCCCGATTGGCCACGTGGCGGTAGAGCGAGGTGGCGCCCGCGTTCAGACGCGCGCCGAGCTGGCGCATGCTCAGCGCCTCCATGCCCTCCGCGTCCAGGAGCGCGACGGCCTCGGCCACGATCTGTTCCCTGCTCAGGGCCGGTTGCTCCCGGCCCCGCCTCGGGCGTGTCCACACCGACGCCACCTGCTGTTTCTCCGCGGACATAACGCTCCTTCCGTCGACCGCCACCATAGCGCACGTCGTTCGCTCAGTGCGTACGCTCATTACACGTGAGAGCAACGTGCGCATAGGCGAACGTCGTACGCATGATTGCTGGAAATCGTGACCGTCGTCGCGAGAAGAGCTCGATGTCGTAGGGCGCTCCGCCGCTCGGGCGTGGGGTCCACAAGCTCGGGCGGGCTGATCCGCGCGGCGGGTGCCGCGGCTGGGGCAGGATCGCGAGTGGCTTCATCGGGCGGAGGGCGGGGGATGTCCGGCCAGGATGCGGTTCAGATCGACGCGTAACGGGGCTGGCGCGGCTTGCCCGCCCGTGGTCGGTAGTTCGGTGAGGATCCGCTGAGCCAGTTCGCGTAGTCGCACGTTGGTGTGCTGGGAGCAGGACCGTAGCAGCGCGAACGCTTGCTGCTCGCCGATCCCGTACACCAGCATCAGCATCCCTTTGGCCTGCTCGATCACCGCGCGGCCGGCCTCGAACGCGAACCTATCGGCATCACCGGGCGGTAGGGGCTGTTCGATGTCCACATCCCACCCCTACCCAAGGTGCGGCGTGTAGAAAACCCCTCCCCGCGAAACGGAAAAATCTGTATCGCAGGATGTAGACATTATGGAAGATGGGGTGTACATTCACTGGTGTTGGAGATGAGAAGTCTGGTTGGCCGGGCAGGTGAACTGCACCGGAAGCAAGATCCACCATCCCCTCCGGCGGAGAAGAGAATCCGGTGCAGTCGGCCGGGCCGCCGGAGGGGATGACGAACTCCGCAGACACGTCCGGCGCCCCAGGAGGTGGTTACTGAACAGCTCTTCCCAGATTCCGCGTCCCGGGCTGTTGCCGGGCGCGGTCCCCGCGGTCGGCTCTACCATCCGACCGGCGGGATCGACGTGAAACCCCCTCGATCCCAGGCCCCGGCGCACCGCGCGCCGGGGCCTGTCGACGTTGAACCCCAGAGGTGTTGTGCAGCAATCGAATGACCCCATCGACCCCGCTGACCCGACCGACGCTTCCAGTGCCGCCGACCGGCTGGATGACGAGAACTACCCCGCCTACAGCATGGGCAGGGCCGCGGAAATCCTCGGCGTCACTCCCGCCTTCCTCCGCGGCCTCGACGCCGCCGAACTGCTGACACCGCAGCGCTCACCGGGCGGGCACCGCCGCTACTCCCGCTCCCAGTTGCGGATCGCCGCGCGGGTCCGCGCGCTGGTCGACGCGGGCACACCGCTGGAGGCGGCGTGCCGGATCATCGTCCTGGAAGACCAACTCACCCAAGCACGCGAACTCAACGCCGAACTCACCCGGAAAGACCCGCCCGGGCCGGACCGCGACAGCTGAGCTTCGATCAGCCGCGGCCGCGGGTGCCCAGTTCGGCCCACACCGTCTTGCCGCGGTCGTGGTAGCCCACACCCCAGCGGGTGGCCAGCTGATCGACCAGGATCAACCCCCGCCCGCCGGTGTGATCCGGTCGGCGGATCCGTGCCGGCGCGGGCGAAGCGTCGTCGACCTCCACACGCAACCAGTCGCCGCGGTCGACCACCATCAACCGGCAACCACGCGGCGCGCGGGCATGCACGACAGCGTTGCTGGCCAACTCGTCACACACCTGCACGGCGTCCTCGACTCCGATACCGGCGAGCGGCGCGAGCAGGCGCCGCACCGCAGCCCGCAGCTGCCCCAACGGCACCACCTCGAGATCCCACTCGACAACAGTGCCGTCGGCGCGCACCGGATCCAGTGTCGAAACACCCACCTTGCACCCCCTCCTTCCACTCGCCGCGGTACCGGCCTCCATGCGGACAGCACCACCTTGTCCACGACATACCCCCGCGGCTCGCCCACGAAAACCACCGCCCCCCGCACCGCGGCGACATGAGGTGCGGAGAATCGCTGCTGGCCGGGGTTGCATCCGGTACCCGGGTACAGGCTTACCGTGGCGTCATGACGATGATCACGCCCTCCGCCGGGGACTGGGTGCCGGACTCGTGCACCCTGCCCACCGCCGAGCAGCCGGTGCGGGTCGCGGAGTTCGACCGGTTCTTCGCCGAGTCGGTGCGGCGCGCCGATCGGCCGACACGCACGCGGCTGGAGTTGCTGTTGGACCTCGACGCCGAACCTGTCGGCCGCGATCTGGCCGCCCGCGAGTCCGCCTGCTGCTCGTTGTTCGCCTTCACCTTCCGAACCACCACCACCGGGCCTGTGCTGCGCGTCGAGGTCCCCGACACCCAGGTCGAAGTCCTCGACGCGCTCGCGAGCCGGGTCGATGCCGCGATCGGCGGGAACCGACGTTGACCGGGCTGCGCACCAGCCAGCTCGCCGCGGCCGCCGGAGTGAACGCCCAGACGCTGCGCTATTACGAACGCCGCGGGTTGCTCGCCGAACCGGACCGCTCGCTAGGGGGACATCGGCTGTATCCGGAGCAGGCGTTGACGGTGCTGCGCGTGATCAAGGCCGCCCAGCGGCTCGGATTCACCCTCGACGAGGTCGCCGATCTGCTCGATGTCACCCACTTCGGGCACCGCCGAGCCGACACCGGACTGCAGGCCCGCGCGGCGGCGAAGCTGGCGCAGGTCGATGCGCGGCTCGCCGAGCTGACCGCCGTGCGCGACACCCTGCGCGCGGCACTGGAGGCCGGGTGCGACGACCTGATCGCGTGCAGTGAAAGCCCATGCTGTCCGGTGCCCTTCAGCGAAGGGCGCGACCGCGACAGTGCCGCCGGTGCTGGAGGCGACTGCGACTGCTGAACCCACCGGCTCGCGGCGTTGGTGGCGCCGATCGGTCGGGCGCGTTGCTCTGCGTTGGTTGCTGCGTGGCGCCGATCCTGCTCGCCGCGGCGTTCTCGGCGGCGGCTATCCGGCAGGGTACGGGGTGAGCCACCAGACGTCGTGTGTAATCCACGGTGGGCTGTGCCCAGACACGCGTAAGCGGACGTTGTCGTGAAAACTCACCATCAAGCTCCCGTCGTCATCGACGGTGACGTCGTGAACGGTCAGGTCGAGTACTTCGGCCAGGCGTAGCAGCGCTAGTCTTTCGTCGTCCGATTCCGCTGAGACCACGACAGCCGGGTCCGGCATCACAGTAAAACTGCTGTCGATGTAGAGCCGGACTTCCCGCGGAGATGCTCCGTCACGATTATCGGCGAATGTCACGTACGGCCACGCTTGCCGAATGCCGATTTCAACGACGAAGCGTTCGCGCAGGAGGGCGGGAGCATCGTCGCGGGTCATGACTGATTCCCGGCGACCGTGAGGTCGATCCACTCCACGGTCTGGGTCGGCCGTATCAGGTAGGGCATCCAGGTCCTGTCTGTCGATGCGATGTGCTCGGTACGACGAGAATCTCGAGCAAAGCCAGGTCGTTGCCCGCTTCGGCGAGGCGCCTTCGCGGGTCCCCGATTCGTCTACTATCGCCGGAGGTGGTCCATTGCGCGTCGGGCCTGCTGTTCGGTGGTCCGCTGGATGTCGTCGATATCGGCGGTGGTTGTGGGCGCGACTCCATGGGAGTGGCTGAATTCGAACCTCATGGCCACTTCGATATAGAGGTTGTCATCGAGGACGCCGATCTGATAGTTGACCCAGGTAGTCTCCCCGATTTCGATGACTTCGCGCTCGTAGTATGCCTTTTGCCCCAGATTCGGCACGTCCCCCCTCGACCTGTACTCCATGTGAGGCTCCCACGCGGGGTTCGCCTGGCTCTCATAGAGGGTGCTGGCACGGCGGTGTGAGGGCCATACCGAGGCGGAGACGGAGATCGTTGCGTCTATGGCCGTTCCCGGGGCCTGTGCATACCGGCCGCGCATAGCGCTCGATGCGGTGCAATCGTGGTGGCGATCGCCGACAACAGGGTTGTGGTCGCGTTCTCGCGTGGTCGAATCGGCGTCGGTCCATTTTCGCAGCACCGAGCCGTCGATGAGACCGCAGGGATTCGTCGCGTTTTCCGCGGCGTAGGTCGTCTTCGTCCAGGGGAGTTTGCCGGAGGACACCGAGTCGAACGCGATGAAGGCGACCGCGACGATTCCCGCAATCAGCAGGGTGATCCACACGATACGGCGCGGTGTGCGTGGCTTGCCCGTCCGTGGCATGACACCACGCCTTGGCTGTGCGCTGTCAGGGTGTTCGGTGTGCGACATCGGGATCCGTTCGTCGGCCGTGTTTCTGCCCCGTGATCATCTTTGGTTGGGCTGACGAAGTCCTTAAGGCTCGGTTATCACCATCGAGGTATCCACCCCGCTCGTCGAGCGAGCAGACCGGCCGGTGAACCCACTGGCCACGTAGGGATCGTGCTCGCACCGGAAGATCCGGCGACACGCGGCGGGCGTGTCTGCTGGGTTGCGGGTAGGCCCGGCTGCGAGCATGAACGCCGATGTCGGGTGCGAAGAGGAAATCAGCCCGCCGCCGCGCCAGGCGATCCGGCGGTGACATGTCTTTGGTCTCACCGCGCGGTGAGGCGGGGTGGATCGCGGCGATGCGCACGCATATCTGGCATCGCCGATACCCGCCGTCCTCGGTGCTGCAGGCGCTGGGTACCCCCTGCGGTCACTCCGTGCCCTCAGCGGACCTGCGGGTGTTCGCCGGGCTGGACATCATGATGCGGATACGCGGCTGGACTTTCCTCGGGGAATGCTCCGGCCCGGAAGTCCTCACCTG